>JAUVIB010000220.1 GCA_030592985.1 Calditrichaceae bacterium
AAATCAAGGTATGTCCGCTCCTCATATTTCCTACAGTTCTCCACATAATATTACAATAAGTTCAACGCATCAAGGTGTGTTTTTGGATCAAAGTGGAAGTCCAAATTGGAATCCACCCTACTACTCGGTCAAAGCTGAAGCTACACAAGATTTAAGCGCCCATGGTAAAACAATAAAAGGATATTTTCTATACTGGGGCGGCAGCAATGTTGAGTATCAGCATCCAGGTAGTTATGAAACGCCGGTTGTATTCAAGGCTTCAAATGCCGTTGCCAAAGCAATGTATAAAGGCCATTTCGCTTCCGATAAAACAAACGCATACTCCTCCAATAGCCAGCGTAAATTGGTGCAAACATCCAACGGAATCTATCATACGGTTTATGTGGATGATTTTTATTATAATGGCGCGCTTGTTCCGGCGGTTTATTATACACATAGCACATCAAATAGTTTTAGCGGCGACTGGACTGATGATGCAGTCTATTATTACAACACCGCCATAAACGTAGCCAATCCGTCCATAGATTATTACGACAACCATATATACGGCGTATTTGAATTAAAAGACGGTAATGATACAAAAATTATTTTTGCCGATGATTATATCGATCCCTCTAATCGTATTGTTGTAGCCACTGTATCAGGTAACTTTGGAAATTGCAGGCCTGTTATTGCTGTAACCAAAGACGGAAGTGATTTATTAATTTATATTGCCTGGGAAACAGGAACAAGCAGTATGCCGAAATACTCTTTGTTGAAAAAGACTGTAACGAGTGAAAATGTTCAGGTAATGGTGGATATGGAAGATATTGAAAACACAACAAATTCATCTAAGAACCTTAGTGTTGCCATTAATAAAGGAAGCAGTAAACGTTTTCATATAGTTTGGGAAGATAATAGTAATATCAAATATCAATGGAAGGATTATAACATTAGCAAATTTGAGCATGATAAAACGATCTCATCAGGCAGCGGCTATGATAGAGACATATATCCTTCCATAAGTCTTCACAAAGGAGATGATCCCATTATAACCTGGCAAGGCGGTGAATATCATCACGGCTGGGATTATTATACGGTGTTACGTTATAATCACTATATCGGTGATAAAGATAGCTGGCTGCCTTTCCGCAGTTATGGAACAGATTCCAAAATAAGTAATATTAATTCCGATGATGATATGACTTCAATAGTTGCTTTTCGCCAGGGAAACGGAAGTAATTATTATGTTAAAAAGGATTTCCGTGGATATAGCAGCCCACAATCTATATCACCTGCCGGTAATGATATTCAGGTATCCAATGGAGATGAAGCGGAAGATATTAAAATAATGAATTACAAAATTTACAGCACCCTGCCGCACTTGTTTCAAAAGACGAGTTTTTCGTTAAATAAAACAACGGGGGCATCGGATTATACGGCCAAACAGAGGGGCGTTATCGTAAAAGGTGATATGGAATTTGTATTTAATATCAGCGATGTACTGCTCAACGGCGAGAATATACTGTTTAAAGAATTCCCTGATACCATTGCTATCAATAGTCTAAGAGATTTGAATAAAGTAACACGCACCGAGGATATGAATCTTGATAATATCAGTGAACTGCTGTTTAGCCATAAATATTATGTGGTCAATGAGGAACATGTTGATTCACTTTTATCTGAAAAAGACGAAGTGAAGTTTCGTGTTGAGCTGCTGCGCTCATCCGATAATTATGTTTGCGGCGTTATCCAGCAAATGGTTTATAATAAAAACAACGTGGAGAATTTCGGAGTTCAGGATTATAAATTGGACTGCTCGGGATTGAAAGCGGATAAATATTACCTGCGTCTAGTTACGGAAGTAAAAGGCGACGCCGAATATTTTATGGGCAACGGGGTTAACGGAATAGAAAATTTGGAGAAAAAATCCTATGAGGATTTACAGGTTGCCGGCGTCAGTATGCCTTTAACCTATGAACTTTCACAGAATTATCCCAATCCATTTAATCCGGTTACCACTATCAGTTATGCCATTCCCAACGCGGGTAAGGTGGAAATTACTATTTATGATATCCGCGGGCGAATTGTAAAAACCGTATTGGATACCTACAAAGAGCCGGGCCGTTATACGGTACGATTTGACGGTAAGAGTCTCTCCAGCGGTTTATACATTTATCGTATAAAGAGCGGCGATTTTATCACCCAGCGTAAGATGATATTGGTCAAATAAGTTTCACTTTTAAGGGGCGCAATGCGCCCCTTTTTTTATTGGTTGCAGATACTATATTAAAATGACTAATCTATAAAAACCGTATTTTTCGCAATATTTATTTCTGCCGTGATCAATCTTACATAATCATCTACTGTTCCGTCGTCATCTTTCAATTCGACGCCGTCATCTCGCATATTTTCTAACATTGTTGTATCCTGCTTCTATAAGGCTAATTACTCCTATTTTACCAAAATTAATTTTTAAAATTTTCTCGTTCCCAAATTAAACAAAATAAAAATGGGAGCACCTCTTTTGCACTAAAAAAGTACTCCCATTAGGAACAATAAACAGTTATGATTTAATGAACATATCTGCAAATGCAAGATACTTATTAACTTATTTCGAATTCCGGCAACTTATCAATTTCTTTGTCTTTTACCTTATTAGCAAGTTTAACGTATTCTTGGGTTACAATTACGTTTTTCTGCCCCATATACTCTTTTACAGTATAAATACTAACATCACTATTTAATAATAATGTGGCAAAAGTGTGTCTTGAGCAATGAAAAGTAATTTTCTTATTGATACCTGCATTTTTTACCCAATCTTTTATATGTATGTTAATATTGTTATCACTATTAACTAAGTTAAAAACTCGGTTATTGGTTATGTTTAATTTTTTCTGTGCATTTAATATCTTTTTAGTTGTTTTATTAAGTTTATTTTTTATTGGATCATCTGTTTTTTTCTGCCTGATATATAGATAACCATTATTTATCTCATCCCAATTAAGTTTTTTCACATCTGAGATTCTCAAACCAGTAAAACATGAAAATAAAAAGGCTTGTTTAGATTGGTCGTTCTTGCAAGGTGTATCTATAAGAAGTTTTATTTCTTCTATATCCAGAGACTGCCTGGCTACTCTCTGTTTTTTAACAATAATTAATTGTGCTGGGTTGGCCTTATTTAAAATATCATCGGAAATAGCTTGATTTAAGGCGGCTCTTAATTTAGCAAAATATGTATGTGCTGAATTTTGAGATAAATTTCTTTCTAAATATATCTTAAAATTATTGCAATAACTTTTAGTTACCTGGTCAAACGTAACAATATTATTTTTTGAGAATATTTTTAAATGCCTTAATGTATGCCTCCATGGCTTACTATTGTTTTTTTTATTTACAACAAGATTTTCAAAATATCTTATAAAATTTACTTTCAATTTTGAATTTTCCAGTTCAAATTTTTTTTGCTCAGTTATACCAAATAATTCAATTTCTTTTTTGTCCCTAAACATAACAACTTTTTTAATTTTTTCTTCGTTGAATTTATTTCTTGTATCGGTTACAAAAATTTTTAAAAACTTTCTTTCTCGTTTTTTCCCATGATAAGAATAATCAAGATATAAGTGATAATCGTTTTTTCGTTTTTTTACGCGTATTTTAATTTTTTTGGACTCGTTAATTTTTTCCAACTTATTAGACAAATAACTCTTTCTCTGTTTAACTTTCTCCTCTGAAATAGGAATAATTTTTACTTCTGTGTTATTAACCATTAATGATCTCCATTAAGTTTTGGTGACAAATGGTGACAAAAATAACACAAATAGTGATAAAAAGCAACAATTAGTGAGAATTGAATTATTGTTTTTATTGTGGTTACATAGTATTATTTGTTGTTAATTGGTATGTAGGGTTTTAGGTTCGAATCCTATATCGCCCACATCAACGTCTGTTTTTATTGAAGTTAAAGCAGGCGTTTTTTAGTTTTAGTGACAGATAGCAACGCCAACACCTTGAAACGTACAAAAATAGGAGATTTTAATAATGAAAAAATATCTTATTTTTTTTGATCGCTATCTTAGTATCATGCCAGGCCCCTAAAATAACACATATCCCTCAATCAAGTACATTTTATGGTATTAATTTCTCAAAATATTCTAATAAAAAGTTTTTATTTACACCATACAAATATTTAGGTGATTATAAGTCAATTGGTTTAATTACATACAAAGTTTTACCAGAAGCTAAATTAGTGCAAGCTGAAAAGTATAAAGATATAAATGGTAATTCAATAGTCGAAAATGTATGGAAAACTGAAATTGTAAATCCAGAAAATGCTATTGAAATGATTTATAAAAAAGCATTAGAAATGGGTGCAAATGCGGTAGTTGATTTTAAGATAACGCCAATTTCTATAAGCGTTGATGCATCTCCCCCTGTAACATTAAATGGAATTGAAGTCAGTGGTTTTGCAATTAATCGATTAGGAGCTTTTAAATAATTAATATTATTTATCTAATTTGTGCGCAGCCTTAAAACGGTAAATTAATTTTCATCTCTTCCCTTTAGATAACGACTAATTCATCCTTTATGTCTTTTTCTACCAAAAGATTGAATACTTTTTTCTCTCCACGATAAAGTAAAATAGCATCAATTATCATCTATATTTTATTCGATTATCCTGACTCATCTAAGAAATATTTGAATTGTTATTCTCTTATATCCCATAACTTAGAGTCTATCCCCTACTCAGTCGGACAGGTCTAACTTTTTATTGTGGGTATATTGTTAGAAAATAAAATGGCCTTAAAATAATTTTTTAGTAGTTTAATCTGAAAAACCAAAATAATCTTGCATTTGAATTTCTATTTTTTTAACTTTCGAACTTTTATAACAAAGGTTCGAAAAATAAATGAAAAAATTTGACGAAAAAAAAGAACAGATTAAGAATGCCGGGCGTAAAATGTTCATCGCCTACGGATATAATAAAACTACGCTGGAAGATATTGCCGGTTTAATGAAGCTTAAAAAAAATTCGCTCTATTACTATTTTCCTAATAAAGAAGCGCTGTTTTTCGAGTTAATTGAAGATGAAGCAGCCATCTATCTAAAAAAACAACAAAAATTATTAGCTGAAGATATTTCAATTAGTGAAAAAATAGTTAAAATTCTCCATCATTTGATCCATTTTACTCAGGAACGAACTGTAAAATATTCCATAAGAATTGAATCCTATTTGGAAATTACTAAAGTGATTCGAAGAAACTACCCTGATTTTCAAAAAAATCAATGTAACCTTATTGAGTCGCAATTAAGAAAAGGAATTCAAAAGCATGAGTTTAAAGAACATGACCCGGTAACATTATCCCATGATATCAATACCATGATTACAGCCGTTTTTAATGATTATTACAGGCTCTCTGAAGCGGAGTTTCTTCATGAAATTGATCTTAACGCTATTTCCGAAACCGTAAAAAGATTGCTGTCTTACATATTTGAAGGAATTAAAAGATAGGGTTGGTAATTGGTGAATTGTAATTAGTGATTGGTTTGCTGGTAATTTACATTATAACTTATTTAAACTTTTACCAAATTTATTGAAACTTCTATTCTCAAAAATCGCAATAAATAATAAAATTAATTTAAAGGTATAAACATGATATTAAAAAGTAAATTATCACTTTCACTTATCTGCCTTGTGGTTTTTCTGACCTCAACTATTTTGGCTCAGAATGCAATAACAATTGATGAAGCAATTCAAACGGCATTGCAGGATAACCGAGAAATTGAAATTGCAAAAATGGAAATTGATAGGGCAAATGCTGCTGTATCTGAGGCATTTGGATATGCGATGCCTTCGCTTGACCTCTCCGCCGGATTTTCGCACTTTTTACAAAAACCGAAAATGCCGTTCCCCGATTTTGGCGCAATGTTAAATAATTTTACCTATGGTATATTATTTGACGAAAATATAATACCGGAAGATC
>JAUVIB010000251.1 GCA_030592985.1 Calditrichaceae bacterium
GCCATCTTGATCTACATCAACGCCCGCCAATACATACTTGGCTCCCTTAACGGAATCTAGAATGGCAGTCTTATGATCGCTCCAGGAAATATACATTGATGATTCTCCCGCGGCAGGAGTCGTTTTTTCTTCCAATACATATAAAACTGGCGCGGTCAACGGAATGTTTGGATAACCGCGGGCCACAAGAAGCTCGCTTTTACCGTCGCCGTCCATATCATCAGCGAAATCTATGCCATAGATAAAGAAATCATTTCCCCAGCCTAATTCAAAACTGACATAGGAATATTCCCAGTTGTCCTTGCTTGTAACATCGCCGCCCTGAAATTCCCAGTCATTTACGCCGCAGCCAATCGTACCGGAAGCGGAACCGATAAACGACATCTTACCGTCGCCGTCTAAATCGCCAAAGGTAGCGCCAGGCATCCAGCCGGTACCCGTTTCGTAATCTGGATGTTCAACAGATCCGATAAAATAGATATCGGTAGTGTCTAATTCGGTAATATCACCGGTCGGTTTGGTAACCACATACAATAAAGAAGTCTCAACCGCTCCGATATACAGCTCATCGCGGCCGTCTTCATCCAAATCAGCGGCTTCCAAAGAGTGAATAACGCCTTTGCCGTAAAAATGCTTAGGCTCCGGCTTAATCATTTGATAGGCGCTGCCGTCGTATTCAATCAAATACAGGTCTAATTGAGGTTTTTCCTGCAGCGGTGTTAAAGCAATTTCCGTATAGGCGTCGCCGTCCATATTCGTGAGCACCACCCCGGCCATATCCGGTTTTTCATAGCTTGTGTCATCATAATATTCTACGGTCCAGTTCGGCACCGTAAAATCCGTAACCGAAGCAATCATAGGGCCTTTATCATCGGTCAGGAATACTTCCATTTTTCCGTCATTATCAAAATCGGAAGCTGCAACACAGCGAATGTTATTGCGCCGGCTGTCGCCTAAATCCCAGGCTACCGTAGGTTCTGTACCATAATCGTTGTCACCCGCGCACTCAAACACATAAAAGGAAGGCAGAGCGTCGCCGGCGCCTTCCGGCCTTACGTGAACGGTCAGGATTTCCAGGTTTCCGTCGCCGTCCAAATCGCCAACCGCTGGCATAACAAACTCTCCGGCAGCTTCATCGGGAAATAGATAAGACCAGGCTAATTCATAATTATTATCGCCGTCATTTTCAAACACGGCGATCTGACGCATGCCAATATCATTCACAAGACCATAATCAATGGGTAGAATAATTTCCTGCTTGCCGTCTTTATCCACATCGACGCCCGCCAAAACATACTTGGCTCCCTTAACGGAATCCAGAATAGTTGTTTTGTGGTCGCTCCAGGAAGTAACTAATTCAAGATTACTAATTTGTGCAAATGAATTTACAGCCCACAGGCCTGCAATCAGTATTGTAAGAACCATACTAATCTTTTTCATTTTACTTCTCCTTAAAAAAAATAACGAGTTAGGGGATACCATAAAAATCACGGTATCTCATTAATTAAAATATGTTTTATTGTTTTTAACACCTCCCTTCTTAATGGCTTTAAAAATCCGCCTCGCCTTTTGTAGTTAAATGGTTTTAGTTAATTTATTTTATCTATTACAGAATCCATTAAAAGATCATTTTAATAAACTATCAATAAATTTATTTAAGTTGACTTTAGCTGCAGCAACCACCTTATCAGCGCCGCCGTAAAAAACAATCAACTCATCGCCAACGACAACCATCCCCTGAGGAAAAACAACGTTGGGCATATCGCCTACACATTCATATTCCATTTCCGGTTCAAGAATGGGCACTTCTGTACGGGCAATGACTTTCCAGGGCTCGTCTAAATCTAACAGCGCGGCACCAGCTCTGTAGGTGCGACCGGTCTGGACACCGTGATAAATTAACAGCCAGCCCTTACCTGTTTTAATGGGGGGCGGGCCGGAACCGGTTTTATAGGTTTCCCAATTGTATTCCGATTTCAATACCAGTTTATGATCGGATAGTCCGCCTTCCCAGCGGTCGAGATAGGCAAACCAAATTCCCGGTAACTCTGTCCCATAAGAAGCACCAATCCATTCAGCAGGGCGATGCAGAACGGCAATTTTACCGTTGACCCGTTCGGGGAAAATAACCGTATCCCGCTGGTTTGTCCCGTAAGGCGTTATAAAGCCAAGGCGCTTGAAATTCACAAAATCGTTTGTTTCCGCCACGGCCACACGTGTACCGGCCTGGGATATTTTGGGCATACCCAACCGTTTACGCACCCCGGCTGGCGGACTGGGCGTAATGGTTACCACATAAGTAACATAAAATTTTCCGTCAAGTGGAGTAATGCGGATGTCTTCTACCGATTTTTCCCAGAAAGAGAAATCCGGGCTAAAACAAGGTTGGTCATCTCTGTTAATTAAATTCAGTTTTGTATCAAAAACAGCGTGCCCAACATTAGAAATATAATTTGTATACTCTCCTATAGCCCGATAGAGGATATGAATTTTACCATCCTTAAGCACAGCGCCGCAATTATAGGCGGCTAACGATTCCCAATCGTCGCCGCGTGGTTGTAGTATGGGATTTCCTTCAAAGCGTTTTAATTCCATAATTTTTCTTCCTTTAGCCAAACACACCGGTAAGGTTCCATTGTTACGTTAATTATATTTGTGTCCTGATTTTCATTCTTCGGTTTCATAAAATTGATAATATCTTTTGCTGGTGTCGTCGCAAACAATTCTTTAACTTTATTTGAAAACCCGGGTAAACTTGTCTCAATCGTTTGAACATCGCCAGAAACATTAATAAGAGAAATCAACTTTTCCTTTTGATTTAGAGAGATTCTAACAATACCGGTTACATGTTCATTCTCGATCTCGATTGGTTCTTCCTCTGCCAGTGGGTGAAAAACCGCTTCCTTTCCTCTTATTTCCAACAGCGTCTTAAACCAATCAAGCATTTTCCTTTCGCTGGATTCAGAAGATACAAGCGCTTCTTCAAGCGATTCCAGGTCATTTCTGCCACGGTTAATATCTCTGTTTAGATTGGTCATTTGATACCGCTGTTCATTATTTCGCCTGCCGAGCAAACTATTGTAATAAATCATCGGAATGTTTCGCATGCTAAACAGAAAAGCATGCATTGATCGAAATTTCAACTGTTCGATATTCCTGTTTTGAGTATTATTTTCAAAAAACAGATTCATTAGAGTGGTATTAAGTTCATAAGGTATATGAATTCTCTGAACGTTGTTTTCCCCAATTATCTTGAAGCACTTTTGTTGTCCTGTTTTATTTAGTTCCTTAATAAACTCTTTAGTTATCCCCTGTTTATCGTCTAAAATTTCATCGCAATTGTAAGATTTAAAATTGATTTTACCGCCGTTTTCAACTGTTTTACAAGCCATAATTGCCAAATTGCTAAAATCTGTTTTTTTATCATTAAATCCAAACCCAGGAAGTGTCTGAATCCCATCATGAATTTGAGCGGTACCTAAATATCTGCTATTGCTTTTATTGGCGTTGATAAATGTTTTCAATTCTGCGGCGTTACCGATAACCAAGGACTTTGCCATTAAATAACAGGGTGAAAACATGTATGCTTCGTGAACTGCGGGATTTTTTGAGTCGCCAAAATATTCTTCCACTTTATCTTTTCCGGCAACAACTTCGGCAACTAGCCTTACATGAGGGGCGGAAATTTCTAATATTGTTCTCAACAATCTTATGAATTCATGTACTTGCGGCAGGTTCATACAACAAGTCCCAAGAATTTTAATTGAATAACCAATTGCATCTAATCTTATTTTGCTGGCGCCGTTTTTTATATATAAAAACAGGATATCAAACAATTTTAGAAAAACAGCGGGATTTCGAAGGTTAAGGTCAACTTGATACGGTCCGAAGGTATGGATTAGTTTGATTTTCTCGCCATTTGCCCGGGTGTGTTCATAAGTAAGAGGAGTTGTTCGCGGTCTTGTAATTAACGCTAATCGCGGGTCATGTTCATCCTCTATTTCAATAAAGAAATTTTCATAATCGGGATTTCCGTTTAGCCATTCTTTAAACCAATATCCTTCAGTGGAAATATGATTTAATACAAAATCTAACATAAGTAACCTGTCTTCGGCTATTGCCCGGATATCGTCCCATGTGCCCAGGTCGGGATTGATTATTTCATGATTGGTAATCGCAAAACCACCATCATTTTTTTGTGGATCTTCAGGAGTCTCAAAACATGGTAAGATATAAACACCGGTAATGCTGCTGCCGAGATATTTATCCAGAAAATACTTGAGCGTTTTTAAAGGCGCTTGTCCCGGCCTTTGAAAACTATCGCCGTAAACCGTAATCCATTGCTCTTTGCTGCTGGTTACATTATCTGGCTCATGATTGATATTTTGTTTATATCTATCAATTCTCCTTCTTAAGGCAGGCGACTGATTCTCAATGAAAGTTGAGGTTATTTGTACTAGTCTGAGGGCCAGGCTGTTAATTTGTTTTTCAGAGATTTCCGGATCCCCATAAAGATCTCTGTCAAAAATCTTTTTTAAATGCTTTTTAATTTTTAGATAAGAAATCATCTGAATAACTTTTTCATTACCTGCATTATTTATAAATATTCAGAAACCCGTTTATTTACCCGCGCTGTATTTAGCTTCAAACCGATGTCTCTTATGATTGAATCAAACGATTTTAGTTTTTCATTCTTTTCTTGTTCATCAGGTTCATAAAGCTCAATGTATTTCTTCAGGGTCAGTGCAAAGGAAAGCCGCGCTTCTAATTCAGCCCGTGTGAGCGTTGCAACTTTTTCCCGGGTATTACCCTGGTTTAATAAAAGTTCGTTTTTTATCTGCTCAGCTCGCTCCTGTTCCCGAAGGATATCATTTTTAGTCACAATTGCGGGTAAACTTGTATTTAAATTATCTTCCTTTTCAGCACCAAAGGATGAAAATATTTTTGTCTCGGATAAAGGATTAGTTTTAATAGGGGCGCTCTGTTTAAATTGCAATCCCAAAGTCACAATCTTTTTAAAGGGAACGTTCACAGTGATGGAATTTTCCTTAACCGATAGCTTGCTTTGGAATTCTTCATTCAGATTTACTATCTCAGCCTGTAGAATCTCGTCGTCGAAGGTTAAAACACCATGCGCATCCTGAAATGAAGGATTGAACAACCGAATGATTAATCTGTCGTCACTTTCACCTTTCTTAATAGCGCTGATTACCAAACGATCATTATCCGTATTTAAACAGAGCAAGCCCCTTTTATTAATTAAACGGCTTTTATGTTTAGCGGTATGGACGACTTTTAAATCCATGTTAAATTGTTCTGCCTGCCGGAACAGGGAACCTTCTGTTTTATTGGTAAAAGGCAAAAAAGAATAAAAAAATTCAAAATGGCGCAAACATTGCGCTTCCGGGGTATAAATCATTGGTCCGGCGTCGCCAACCCTGGTAAGTAAATCAGTCCTTGCCAGCCAGCCGACCGAACGAAACA
>JAUVIB010000279.1 GCA_030592985.1 Calditrichaceae bacterium
GAAGCAGGAATTTCATTTCCGGATTCTGTTTCAACAGCCGCCTGATTTCACGATAATTTTTCTGAGCTTTTAAACGATTGATCTCAACCACAAGATTGTTGGCTTTTTGATAAAGGGCTTCCATCTCCCGTGATTGATTACGGATAGAATTTATCTCCCGGTTTAATTTTGTTACAATGAGATAATTTTTATAACGCGCCGGAGAATAAAGCCCGTCAGGAAGCGAGGATCTGATCTTAGCTAATTTTTGTGAAATATTACCGAAAAACCAGTTTTCCGGCATGGCAGATTTATTGGAAATGGAATTTTTAACATTATTTAACTCCGTTCTTGCCGAAGCCAATGCGCGTTCTTTGCTGTTATATAGCGTTACAAATTTATTAAACGTTTTCTGTTTTTCGGTTAACAATGTGTGGGAAGCTTTATAAATAGCCGTAATATTATCTAAATTTACATTAATAGGACTAACGGAAGTTCTTTGCGTTAGAACACCCTCATAATAAGGAACTATTTCCGGCAGACGTTTACCGATTGTTTCCTGGGCTGTGTTTTTAATATTTTCGGGATATTGATTGATCTCCTGCAAAAACGGAAGGAATTCCGGTATTTTTTCAACAAATAATTTTGTATTGCCATGGGTGAGAGCTTCCGATTGAAAAAAGCGAAGTGCGGAAGAATATTTCTTCTGAAAAGATATTTCATCATCTACTTTTGACCTGATCTCAACATAATTTTGATATGCTTCATCATTGGTATTTAAAATATTAGCAGGGAAAATTTTTTCAATGGCTATTAATTCATCATGAACTTTCTGCAATTGAGTCGATTTGCTTTCCACGGATTGCAACTCACCGGAATAGTTATACTTGCTGAGATCAACGCTGCTACCGATAGACTCGTAGGTATTTCGCTTAATCGTATTGCTTGTAAGGGCGCCTTTAAAGCCTTCGTATTTTGTTTCAAATTGATAGCGCCATTGCGGTGCATAGCGGTACTGCATTTTTAGCAGGACATCCGCCGGAACATTTTCAATCACCCAATAATAAACGGGCGTCTCGCTATCCACAGCGTACAGGTTTAAATCTTTGCCCGCTTCGTTCTCATCGGAAATCTTATCTTTTCCACCCTCTTTATCATCAAAATCCCTGGAGAGATAACTTGTAATACCGTAATTATTTTCAAATTTCAGAACAATGTAAAAATTATCTTTTAGCGGCGGAAAAAATTTAATAAAATATTTCTTCTCTTTTTTTAACTCAAAATTATCCTTACCGTTTGCGAGCTCAATATATCCTTTTTCCAGAGAAGATATTTCCGGATCCGGCTTAAGCTGTTTATAGGCGGCACAGCGCATTAGCAAGAATAATGAGCTTATAATTAAGATTATCTTTATTTTGGATATCATCGTTATTCCTTTCTAAATAACTAAACTTTGTTACATCATTTTTAATGATTTACGGAAGTTAGCCAAAAAGGTTCAAAATTTCAATTATTCTTACTCTAAATGCATAAGAAACGGCATTATTCGCGCAAAATATCCTGACAGTTTGGAAAACCTCTATTTTCATCCATAAATATTCATCTTAATCGGCAAATTATTGACCAATACCTGTATTGTTATAAAATTACCTTTGTATAGAAATCATCTTATAGACTTCCCCATGGATAGCTGATAAATATATTTTTCAATTAATTTATCACCTGCCGGTCAGGATTGACGATTGGCTGAAAAACGGTTCCATTGTGGTTAGGTTTTTTTATTCTTTTCTTGCATAATATTCGTTTTTTCAATATATATTTACTAACTTTATCAGAGACCTATAGAAAACACACTATGAATAAAAATTATATCGCACATTACAGAAAAAGTGACAGCGCAGAGCAGGCATTAGAAGAACACCTAAGGGGCGTTGGAAAACTTGCCGGACAGTTTGCAGCTAAACTTAACGCTCCTGAAGCTGGAGAACTTCTTGGAATATTGCATGATTTGGGGAAATATAGTAATGCTTTTCAAGCATACATAAAATCAGCAACTGGTAATATAAACCCGGATGAAGACGAGTTTGTAAACTATCAAGGACTAAGAGGAAAAATTGATCACTCAACAGCAGGCGCTCAGTGGATATGGCAAAAATTTAGAAAATATGGTAAGCAGGGAGAGATTGTTGGTCAATTTCTATCATTATGTCTTGCTTCACACCATAGTGGATTAATCGATTGTTTAAAAGTTGATGGCGAAAATAATTTTATCAAACGAATGAATAAAGAAAATGAAAAAACTCATTTGATGGAATGTTTGCATAATGCACCTGATAGTTATATAAATAAATTGGAAAAATTGTCAGAGAAAACAACGATTGAAATAATAATAAAACAGATAATACCAATATTAACAAATAAACAACAAGGGCGGAATACACCTGATAATATAAAACGGTTTTATTTGGGATTTTGGAATCGAATATTATATAGCTGCCTGATAGACGCAGATAGATTTGATAGCGATGTTTTTGAGAACCCTGGAAACAAATCTTTAAGAAACTATACTAGAATTGACTGGGATATTCCAATTGATCGTTTAAATACGAAATTAGCATCTTTTCATATTGTAGATCCAATAGACAAAATCAGAAAACAAATTTCAGATTACTGTAAAGAACGCTCATTGAACAAACAAGGAATCTACAGTTTAACCGTTCCGACAGGCGGGGGTAAAACTTTTAGCAGTTTACGATTTGCCTTACACCACGCTCGAAAGCACCAGCTTGATAGAATTATATATGTGATACCATATACATCAATTATTGAGCAAAATGCTGAAGCAATTCGCAAAGTAGTTGAGGAAGAAGGAGATTTGACGCCTTGGGTATTAGAACACCATTCAAATTTAGAACCTGCACAACAAACATGGCAAAATAAAATTTCAAGTGAAAATTGGGACGCCCCGATTGTACTCACAACGATGGTACAATTTTTAGAAGTCTTATTTTCCGGGGGTACAAGAGGAGCGAGAAGATTACATCAATTAACAAATTCCGTAATTATTTTTGATGAAATACAAACCCTGCCTATCAAAGTAACCCATATGTTTTGTAATGCTATTAATTTTCTATCAACTTTTACAAGAACAACAACTGTTCTTTGCACCGCAACACAACCATTGCTTAATGAGCTTAAACAATCTGATAAAGGACAGCTCTTCATTCCACCGGGAAATGAATTAGTCGAAAATATCCCAAAATTATTTAGCGACTTAAAACGAGTAAACATCAATAACAAAGTTAGAAAAGAAGGATGGAATCTTGCACAGGTAACTGAGCTTGTTTATGGTGAGTATAAAGAATTTGGGAATTGTTTAGTTATTGTAAATACAAAAGAATGGGCTCGTAATTTATATATTGAATGCAGGAATAAGTTAGATGAAAAATCTATTTTTCATCTAAGTACAAATCTATGCCCCCGCCATCGTAAAATAATTTTGTATATAATAAAAAAAAGGTTGCGAGCCGGATTGCCAATATTGTGCATAAGTACGCAATTAATTGAAGCAGGAGTGGATATTGATTTCTCTAGCGTAGTTCGATTTTTGGCATGATTAGATTCTATTGCACAGGCAGCAGGCCGCTGTAACCGTAATGGCAATAACTCAATATCGCCGGTTACGGTGATTAATCCCCTTGAAGAAAAAATCGATATGCTCACCGATATTAAAATAGGGAGAGATAAAGCATTAAGGATTTTTAGCGAAATCGGCGATAATGACCCCATAGAACCGCAAATCATGCAACGTTATTTTCAATACTATTTTTATGACAGAGCAAAAGAAATGGATTATCCGCTATCAAGCCGACAAATTGGAAGAGATGATACACTTTTAAATTTATTAAGTGAAAATAATTTAAATTGCGGGAGCAATCCAAATTCACACTTATTGCAACAATCTTTTATGGAAGCAGGAAAAGTATTTAAAACGATTGACGCGCCAACTGAAGCTATTATAGTACCCTTTGGTAAAAAGGGGAGAAAAATTATTGCCGATCTATGTAGTGTTGTAAAAGATTTTAATGTAAAACATTATTATGAACTAATTAAAATGGCACAAAGATATAGCGTAAATGTCTATCCAAATATTTTTAAAAAATTATTTGCAGCAAAAGCAATCCATGAAATCCAAGAGGGTGAAGGAATCTATTATCTTAATGAGCAATTCTATAGCTCTGAATTTGGCATGTCAATTGAAAAAGTTAGTAAGGCTGATTTTTTAAATATATAGGAGGAAACATGGTTAAAAACAGTATAAGTTTTAAAGTGTACGGGCGTTATGCTTTGTTCACTGACCCCATTACCAAGATTGGCGGTGAAAAATGTTCATATCATTTACCGACCTATGAGGCGATTATAGGTATTTTAAAATCAATTTATTGGAAACCAACTATCATTTGGGTTGTGGACAAAGTGCGGGTGATGAATCCCTTGCGTACCCAAACAAAAGGAACGAAACCTTTAGTCTGGGGCGGTGGAAACAGCCTGGCCATATATACTTTTCTGCACGACGTAGAGTATCAGGTGCAAGCGCATTTTGAATGGAATGAACATCGGCCGGAATTAGCAAAAGACAGAATTGACGGCAAGCACTACGCTATTGCGCAAAGGATGGTAGAAAAGGGTGGAAGACAGGATGTTTTTCTTGGTACAAGAGATTGCCAAGGCTATGTGGAACCCTGTGAATTCGGAGAAGAGCAAGGCGCTTATGATGAGATTGATGAATTGGGTTTTGGTTTGATGTTCCATGGCTTTGATTATCCTGATGAAACAGGTAAAAATGAACTGCACAGCAGGTTTTGGCAGGCAACGATGAAAAAAGGCGTTTTAGAATATCCAAGACCGGAACAATGCGACATTCGCAGATTTATCCGAAATATGCTGCCCAAAGAATTTTCCATCGGAGAAAACATACAAGCTGTGGAAATGACGGAGGCTGAACTATGAGCTGGATGGCAAAATTGTATGAAACATATAACGCTGGTTTAAAACTTGATCTTTCTACTGAAGATCAATTAATGCCGATTAGTCATACGTTACAAAATGCACATATTAATATTGTGCTTGATGGAAACGGAAATTTCAAAAGGGCGTCCGTACTTGAGAAAACACAGGTGGTTTTACC
>JAUVIB010000490.1 GCA_030592985.1 Calditrichaceae bacterium
ATCTGTCTTGCCGGAATTTACCAGGTTGCCACAAAAGCTGGCATTAATGCACGGCTTAATTACAAAAATGGTAGTATAGTTATAACCGAAATTAATAGTAGTGCCATTGAAAATCAACTTAGCAATAATGATATAATCCTCAGTGTAGACGGACACAATGTTTCTACAATTGAAGACATTGAATTTATTTTGGATAGTTATGCCATCGGACAACAGGTTCCTTTTTTAGTTGAACGCAATGGAAAGGAAATTACAATACCCATTGAGTTGGAGTCTTATAATACGATTACCTATTTAATCGTCCTTTTTATTGTGGGATGTATCTTCTTTGCACTGGGCGTTATTGTATTAAAAAAACGTCCTCCAGGCGATTTGGTCGTCCTGCTTTTCCATTGGATATGCATTACTGTTAGTGTGCATATTTTCACCACTTTTGGCCGTTATACAATAAATCCAATCATTCAAGGCTACTCATTGCGTATTATTTTCATGTTAGCTTCGGCAATCACTCCGATACTATTTTTGCATCTTAGTTTTTTATTTCCCCGAAAAAAATGGCTAAATTATTATAAACTTATTCACGGATTATATATTGTAACTTTCTTTTACTTCATCTACATGGCATATTTATTTCTGAGCGCCATAAAGCCAATTTCCATTCCGGCTTTTCATCGATTTATGCAAAACTATAATGTAGGAAGGTGGTTATTTGCGGTTTGCATGATTTGCGGAGTAGTTAATTTTATTCAGTCTTACAGAAAAGCGATTGAAGAGGAGGAAAGACGAAAACTGCGCTGGGTGATTCTGGGTCTCGCTATTGGCCCGTTAAGCTTTGTCACTTTATGGCAAGTTCCACAAATCCTCGGTTCTGTGGCCCTCGTTCCTGAAGAAGTAATGCTTCTTATCTCTGCTGTTACCCCACTAATGTTTGCCATATCTATTGTTCGCTATCATATTTTAGATATTGATTTTATCTTTAATCGCAGTACTGTGTATGTTCTGGTATTAACTATAATTTTACTTATTTATTCGGGAATCGTTGCAACGGCTGCAGTTTTTATTGGCGTATTTACGATAAGATCATCTATCATCGTATCGGCAGTCGCTGCCATTATTGTTGCGCTTTTATTCGAACCGGCCCGCAGAGCAACTCAACGATTTGTCGATAAAAAATTCTTCCGGGTACGTTATAATTACCGCATTGCCCAGCGAGAGTTCACCAGTGAAATAGACCACTATATCGATTTAGTATCCCTTGCTGAATTTGTAGTCAATAAACTGGATGCATTATTACAACCTGAGCGAATCGCATTCTTTGCATTTGGAGATTCCAGGACACAATGGGAATTATTAGCCGGGAGAAACATGGATTATTTACAATCCGGTTTAAAAAGGACACTTACGGCTTTTACGAACCGTTCACTTAATCCGTTAATGGCCATACCTGCCTATTTAGAATCCGGTATTTCATTCGAGAAGGCAAATGAGAAAATATTCAGGAAAAATCATATTGTATTGGCGATGCCCCTATGGTTGCAATCGGCCCAAAACAGTGGATTCTTACTACTGGGACATAAAAAATCCGATACCTTGTTTAGCCTTGAAGACATTGATTTGTTAAAAACGGTGGTTACTCAAACTACTTCAGCCATAGAAAGAATCCATCTTCAGCAGGATCTATTGCTTCAACACGCGGAAACAGAGAGGTTGGAAGAGCTAAATAAGTTAAAATCATATTTTGTATCCAGTGTTTCACACGATTTACAAACCCCATTAACCTCGATTAAGATGTTTGCTGAATTGCTGCAAACTAAAACCAATATTTCAAAAAAAGATAAGCAGGAATACTTAGATATCATCCAGGGAGAAAGTGATCGTCTGTCCCGTTTGATAAATAATGTGCTCAGTTTTTCCAGGATCGAGCGTGGAACAAAAGAATATAAATTATCAAAGGTAAATCTGGGCAGTATCGCTGAAAACGTTCTTCGAACTATGAAATACCAAATAGAACAAAACGGATTCGAGTTAGAAATACAATTACCGGAGAACGATATTATCATTAATGTGGATGCGGATTCTATTGCTGAAGCACTGACAAATCTGTTAGATAATGCTATTAAATATTCACAGAAACAAAAACGCATTGTTCTGTCTGTTTTCCGAGAGAAAGAGTGCGCTGTAATTCAAATAAAGGACAATGGTATTGGTGTTTCCGAAAAAGACCAGAAAAAGATTTTTAGCGCCTTTTTCCGCTCTGGTGATAAAAAGATACAGGCTCTGGGCGGTGCGGGATTAGGCCTGACCCAGGTACAGCACATTGCCGAAGCACATAATGGCAGAGTAACTGTAAAAAGTAAACCGGGATCAGGCAGCACGTTCAGTTTATTCCTACCATTGGAGGAAGCAGAATGAAACGTATTCTTTTAATTGAAGATGACCCGGCAATTTCAAAAGGCCTGCGAATAAGCCTGGAAGAAGAACACTACGAGATATTTACCGCTTCTGATGGAGAAGATGGTTATCAATTAGCTCAGGGACAAAGCTTCGATTTAATCATCCTGGACCTGATGCTGCCGGGAAAAAACGGACAGGAAATTTGCCGGGAACTACGTGAAAAGGGAGATAAAACACCCATTATTATGCTGACCAGCAAAAAGGAAGAGAGCGATAAGGTGTTAGGGTTAGAACTGGGCGCGGATGATTATGTAACCAAACCCTTCAGTATTCGCGAATTTCAAGCGCGTATTAAAGCGCTGTTGCGCCGCACATC
>JAUVIB010000425.1 GCA_030592985.1 Calditrichaceae bacterium
ATTTGCCTCAAAAGAGATTGATATACGGGTAAAAGATATCAACTATAATGCTGTAGCTATGGCCTTCCGCCAGGCGAAAGATATACTCAAAAAGCAGTTAAAACGACGTCGAATTACCAAGTATGAATACCTTCAGACGCTGCACAGAATTTCCGGGACTATTGATTTTAGCGGTTTTAAGCACACAGATATCGTAATTGAAGCGATTATAGAAGATTTGGATATAAAAAAATCGACGTTTGCCGAATTGGAAAAACATGTAAGTGACTCAACGGTTATTGCCACCAATACCTCTTCTCTATTAGTCGATGATATGGCTAAAGCTTTAAAACATAAAGATCGATTTTTAGGAATGCACTTTTTTAATCCGGTTCATAAAATGCCGTTGGTTGAAATTGTTCGCGGGAAATATTCATCGGATGAAGCTGTTGCTTCCTTATTCAAACTGGCTCTTCGCCTTGGTAAAACGCCCATTGTTGTAAATGATGGACCCGGTTTTCTGGTTAACCGTCTGCTGATGCCGTATATGGTTGAAGCTGTATCCTTACTGGAAGAGGGGCATAGCATAAAAGAAATCGATGGCGCCATGCTCGATTTTGGTATGCCTATGGGTCCCATCGAACTGTTTGACGAAGTTGGTATTGATGTAGCGTTTAAAGTAGCTAAAATTTTACAAAAAACCATGAGTGATCGTATGGCTGAATCGGATATTCTGGAAAATATGGTGGAAGCTAAACGGCTTGGGAAAAAGAACGGAGTTGGATTTTACCGTTACAAGGGAAAGAAAAAATCGGATGATCCATCTATCTCTTCTTTTATTAAAATCAAAAATAGAACCACCATTTCTAAGGAGGAGCTGACTCAACGAATGATTTATCCCATGGTTAATGAAGCGGCGCGCTGCTTAGATGAGGGAATCGCTTTACGCCCACGCGATGTTGATATGGGGATGATTTTTGGTACAGGATTTGCTCCTTTCCGTGGCGGCTTATTGAAATATGCTGACAAAGAAGGTGTGGAAAAAATTGTTGAAATATTAGCTGAATTTGAGAAAAAATACGGAGCGCGTTTTAAACCATCTGAGGCTCTGAGTAAAAAGGATGTGTTTTACGAATAGATGTGATAGTCATATTACGCTAAAAATCAATTTTAAAATACAGAGGATGTTTTATGAGTAAACAAGCTCTTCCAAGTTTTTCCAAAGCGCTATTCAGTGGCGTAATATTAGATGAATTACTATTTCCTTACCCTGTAATGAGTGAGGATGAAGCTGAAAACGTAAAAATGATGATAGATACTTTTGAAAAATTTGCGGATGACAAGATTGATTCAGTTAGAATTGATCAGGATGCAAAAATTCCCGAAGAGGTTATCAATCAACTAAAAGAACTGGGTTTTTTCGGGATGAATATTCCGGAAGAATATGGAGGATTCGGCTTGTCCAATACCGGTTATGTACGCATGCTGGAGGCGATCAGCAGTAAAGACCCATCGATAGCGCTGACACTTGGCGCCCATCAATCCATTGGTTTAAAGGCGCTTTTGCTTTACGGAAATGATGAACAGAAAAAAAAGTATTTACCCAAGCTGGCAACCGGTGAAATGATTGCTGCTTATTGCTTAACTGAGCCGGGTGCAGGTTCCGATGCCGCCGGTATCAAGAGTCGTGCTGTGCGGGATGAGGAGAACGGATATTACATCTTAAACGGTAGCAAATTATGGATTACTAACGGAGGTATTGCTGATTTTTTTACGGTTTTTGCCAAAGAACCAATTACCGATGACAATGGAGAAACCAAAGATAAAATCAGCGCTTTTATTATCACCGGCGATATGAAGGGGCTATCCCGTGGTAAAGAAGAAGCAAAAATGGGAATAAAAGGTTCCTCAACTGTTGCTATCTTTTTTGATGATGTAAAAGTGCCTTTTGAAAATGTAATCGATCAACCGGGTAAAGGCTTTAAAGTTGCCATGGGTGTGCTAAATAACGGTCGTCTTGGATTAGCAGGTGGAGCTATTGGCGCTCTAAAAGTATTGCTTAAACAGACCATGGCTCATATAAATGAGAGAAAACAATTTAATAAAACTCTATCTCAGTTTGAAATGATTCAGGAAAAAATTGCCCAAATTTCTATTGATATGTTTACGGCTGAAAATATGACCTATCTAACTACGGCTCTAATTGATCGTGGTAATGTGGATTATTCGCTGGAATCCGCCATGTGCAAAGTATTCACTACCGAGATCGCCTGGAAGGGTGTCAATGAATGTATGCAGATGGTCGGTGGTTTAGGATATATGAAAGAATATTCTTATGAGCGGCTTTTACGTGACAGCCGTATCAATATGATTTTTGAAGGAACCAATGAGATACTTCGCATGTTCACGGTGCTTGCCGGTATTCAGGAACGAGGGGAGTATTTAAAAAAAATAGGAACAGCATTACGAGGGCCTATAAAGGGATTTGGAATTCTTACGGATTATGCCACTAGTTGGCTTAAAGAACGAGTTACAACCGAGCGGATACAAGATGTACATCCGTCAATTATGCAGTCGAAAGCTCATTTTGAGACCTGGGCAAAAAATCTATTCATTACAGGTGAGCGGGTATTGATGCATTATGGTAAAAATATAATCTACAAGGAGATGATTCAACATCGAATTGCCGATACAACCATCGATTTGTATGCAATGATTGCTAATATTTCCAGGGTTGATACGCTTATAAGAGAAAAAGGTGAAGAAAAATGTAAAAATGAAATAACCTTGTGTAACACCTTTTGTGAACAGGCCTGGCGCCGTGTACGTCGAAATATTTTAATGATTGATAAAAACAATGATCAAGCTTTAAAGGATATTGCTGCAACGATAATTGAGGGTGGATATTATCCTTATAGCTCAACTTTTTAAAAAAAGATTGTCTCGTTGCTGGTAACTCGTTGCTGAGCAATTTATTCTCTATTTATAATAATACGAGTACCCAATACCAAGCAACGAGTAACAAAAACGTTAAAATCAATTTAAAAAATATTAATAGTATTTATATACAAGCTTTTTAAGACAAAACTTTGGAGGAACTTATGAATATTGCAGTATGTGTAAAACAGGTCCCCGATACGGAGGCCCGCATTAAGTTAAGCGATGATAAAAAATCGGTTAATGAAGAAGATATAAAATTTATTCTGAATCCTTATGACGAATTTGCCATTGAAGAAGCTTTGCAGTTAAAAGAAAAAAATGGCGGTGATGTAACCATAATTTCTATGGGGCCGGATAGGACTACTACAGCGATCCGCAGTGCACTCGCTATGGGCGCTAATAAAGCTATCCATATTCAGGTTGATAAAAACCCGAATGATCCGGATACTGTAGCAGATGGGTTAAGTAGTGTGTTAAAAGAAGGTGATTACGACCTGATTTTGCTCGGAAAACAAGCGATTGATGATGACCATACTCAAATGGCCTCC
>JAUVIB010000442.1 GCA_030592985.1 Calditrichaceae bacterium
CTCGGAAGATTCGAAATTGCTATTGTGGATATCTTTGCAAAAGCCGGAGCGATCTTCTGGAATACAAATAGCCAAGCGGAAGGTGGTGGTGGTGATAGAACCCAAATTGTTACGAATACTATAAATGAAAATTATACTGGGACAGCTTTTGCCTGGGGTTTTGGTGCCGGTGTTCATTTGGGGAATTTTGGCGTCCGTCTTGAGTGGGAAAATTTCCAGGTTGATACACCGCAGAATCTTTCAGCATTAACACTTGGTGTGACTTACGGATTTTAAAATAAAGAGCAATTTAAAAAACAAAAGGCCTGAGTTCTTCTAAACTCAGGCCTTTTTTATTAAGTAACGTTTAATCTTTCAAATATTGAAATTTTCAAAACAGCTAAATTAACATAATCATTCTTTCCCTGAATAATTGTAAAAGTACTGGATTAACTTCCATACTTTAGCGTTACGATACTTTTTTTTCGATAAGATCAGCAACTTCTTTTATGAGCTCCGGCACCGGCACCGGTTTTGTTAAAACTTTATTTACCCGATATTTTTCAACTTGCTCCGTTTCAATTGTATTACCCCAACCGGTGATTACTAAAATGGGCAGCAGATCATTCTTTTCTCTAATTTTAGCTATTACATCCCAACCGTTAAGCATACCCGGTAATCCTAAATCACATATTAAAAGATCGAAAAAGGAGTCTTCCCATTTCGCAAGGCCTTCCTCTCCGGTTTCAGCCATTTCCAATTGATATCCCTGCATAGAGAATATTTCATCATATAACTCCCTAATAACGGCTTCATCCTCAACGACTAAAATTGATTTACCGTTCTTTCCTTTTCCCTCACTCTTAGTAACTTTCTCGTCCTTAGTGATTGTAAGGTCAAGCATTTTTTTTTCAGCAGGTAGTGTAATTATAATTTTTGTGCCAATTTCTAATGCACTTTCAACTTTTATCCTTCCCTTGTGACGAGTAACGATACCATAAACCTGACTAAGTCCTAAGCCACTACCATGCACTCCTTTTGTTGTAAAAAACGGATCAAAAATATGGTTTAAAATTTCACTATCGATACCCCTTCCCTGATCAATGATCTCAATAACACCTTCATTTTTACCGTCAAACCTGCTTGTGATTTGAATACTACCTGATTTGTCAAAAGATTCAATGGCATTTATCAAAATATTGGTAAAAACCAATCTTAATTCAGACAGATTACCGAATGAATTCCAATTAACATTAATATCTTTTTTTATGGCAATATCTATATTATTTACCATCTTTATTTTATTTATCTTTGTTTCTATAAGATCAATTGCATCCAATATTAACTGATTGATATCAATAATATCTTTACTTAAATTATCATTATCCGTACTAAAATCCTGCACTCTCTTAATAACGACAGAAGCATCGTTCGCAGCGATTTCAATATTATTCACTAATTTTTTCTTTTCAGGACTATTAACAGTTTCTTTTAGCAATTGAGCAGAATTTAAAATAACAAATAATAAATTATTAAAATCATGAGCCATTCCATCGGCTAAAACCTCAACAGCCTTCATTTTAACGGAATGAATTAATTCATTTTTTGTTTCTTCAAGCTTCTTATAATTTTCCTGTAGCTCTTTGGTGATTAATTTTACTTTTTCGTTTAATTTTTCTTTATCTCTTCTAACTTTACGAGTTCTCGCCATTACCATAAATACAATAAAAATAATTAATATGATAAGATAAATAATTCGAGCATATATCGTCTCCCAAATCGGCGTCAATACTTTTATTGTAACAAATTCATTCTCATTGCTCCATAATCCATCATTATTCGTGCCCTTTACTTGAAAAGTATATTTACCGGGATCAAGTCCGGTATAACGCACCGAATTTTTCACACCACTATATACCCAATTTTTATCAAAGCCGGTCAGTTTATAAGCATATTGATTATTTGCTGAATTTGTAAAATCCAGTGCCGAAAACATAAAACTCAAATTCGATGAATAGGGTTTTAGAATGATTTCCTTGTCTGGATTTTGCGAAGTGATCATTTTATTATCTACAATTATCCGGCTAATAGAGACTGCAGGAATATGCGGATTTGAAAATATCTTTAACGGATCAAACACATTTAATCCGTTAATACCACCAAAATAGAGATATCCTTTATTATCTTTAAAGGAACAATTGGTATTAAACTCGTTCGATTGTAAGCCATCCTTCATTGTATAATTATATATAAGCGAAACGCCGTATTTATTAAAATGTATCTTACTTAATCCACTGTTACTGCCAACCCAAATATTTTGTTGATCGTCAATTTCAACAGAATAAATATAAGAATTCAGTAACCCGTCTTTAATTGAATAATGAACGATATTTTCCCGATCCTCCTTAATACATAACAAGCCGTTTTCAGTAGCAACCCAAACTCTATTCTGTTTATCCTCTGTAATTGAATTAATTCGGCTAAATTCTTTATTTAACCGTTTATCACTATAGTTAAACGGCGACAAAACCGCTGTATTTTTATCATAATAATACAAACCGGCTAAGCGTGTTCCGATCCATAACACACCTGCATGATCTTTAAACAGAGATAAGACATCTTTTTTTAAAATTTCTTTACCATTTTCCCCTTTAAGCGGAAATGGAATGAATTTCTTCTCATTAAAATCAAAGAGCATTACCCCCTTCTCTAACATTCCAATCCAGAATTGATTATTGCCGATTGCTACAATATCCCGAACCCAATATGTTTTATCAATACTATTCATATCAATAGAAAAATATTGTGACTTCCCGGATTTAAGATCAACATAATTCAAGCTTTTATTTGTACCGAGAAAATATTTCGATTTTCCAATTTCATAAATAGCCCAGACACTTTCTCCCTTATAGGTAACTTCGTCAAACTTATGGAACCACTTCATTTGTGTATTGATTGAATATAATCCGGCAGTATAACTTCCTAACCAAATTGTCTCATTACTATCTTTAAAAACAGATAAAACCAGATGTGGTGGTATTGGTATTTTATTATTTTTATTAATATTATTTATAGCACTTCTTATTCTATAAGTATTAAACTTTTGCGGTTTAAGGTCAAGCTTGTTCAATCCTTTTAAAGTCCCAACCCACAGATTTTGTGCTCTATCTTCAGATAAACATAATACATGGTTAAATGAAAGGCTTCTGTCATCATGGGATTTGTTATATAGATTTACAACCTTTAAAGTAATAGAATTTAATAAAAATATACCGTGAGTCCGTGTACCTATAACTATTTCATCGGTTGATGTATACAG
>JAUVIB010000029.1 GCA_030592985.1 Calditrichaceae bacterium
AAAGATTGGTCCCAATGAACCATGTCCATGCGGCAGCGGTAAAAAGTATAAAAAATGTCATGGGAAAGTTGTATAAGGATTAGAATAAAGTTGTAAACATATTTAAAGCTTAAGTGGGAAGGAGAAGTAATAAGTATTGAATTTCTATCTTTCCAGATACAGCTTCTAACCCATAAAATCAAGTGTCCAGCGGATGAGATTGATTATGACGAGAACAGCGCCTTCTGTGCGTGAAATCTTCCAGCCGCTGCGCATGAATATTACTACAAGAATAACCATACCCGAAAGCAGAAAAATACTGCTATAAGCGGTGGATTCCACGGTTAATGGACGGATGATAGCTGCTATACCCAATACTCCTAAAAGGTTATACAAGTCGCTGCCGATCAGATTACCGGCGGAGATGCCGTGTTTCCCTTTAATGACCGCCGTTAACGAGGTAGCCAGCTCCGGCGCTGAGGTTCCCGCTGCAACTATTGTTACACCAATCACCCAAGTGGAAACGCCCAGCGCTACGGCAATATGAGTAGCTGAATCCACAAAGAAATGACCGCCGCTGAGGATTAAGGTCAGGCCGCCGAGAAAACGCAGAGTATCAGTCCAGCGAAATTCGTCTTCAGGCATCTCTTCTTCTTCAATAACTTCCTTTTTATAAAACAGAAAGATAAGATAAGCGGTTAGGGTTGTTATTAATATAATTCCTTCGTACCATTCAATTGTCAGGTCGTACAAAAATAAAATAAGTAAAAATGAGGTGCCAATTAATATTAAGCCATCGCGCCAGACCAGTTTGCGTGTTGTAATAATTGGGTGGATTATGGCAACACCGCCTAGTATAAATCCCAGGTTGAAGATGTTAGAGCCCACAATATTGGCAACAGACATGCTTTCCTGCCCTTTAATGGCAGCAGAAATAGTGACGGCAAATTCCGGCGCCGATGTCCCGAAAGCAACGATAGTTAATCCTATTACCAGTTCGGATATACCGAGTTTTAATGCAATTTTGGAAGCCGATTCAACCACGAGTAACGCGCCATACCATAGAGCTGCTATACAAGCGATTATAATTAATATGTCATACAACGTATTCATAAATTCCCGGATAAAAATATAGTTTTGTAAAATAAACAATTCTAATAAAATAAGCAAAAGCGTCTATTAACGAAGTAGTGAAGTAAGAATGAAAATAAGTGAGATGTCGGAAATTGCAATATGATAAAAGGTAAAAGGAAACAACTCAACAAATCTACACTCTTGATAATCACCTTCCGGCAAAGAAAGTTGGATTATTCACCTCTTTCATTTGTTAGAATGAAAAATATTTTGTAATATTTCTATTATGATAAGTCAATTTCTAAAATCACTTAATGAGAAACAATTAGAAGCGGTAACAGCTCCCCGACAGCCCCTTTTGCTTATTGCCGGTCCGGGAACAGGAAAAACACGTACACTAATTGCGCGCATAATTTATGAAATTGAACATTATAAAATTCCACCTAATCAAATTTTATCTTTAACCTTTAGCAACAAAGCAGCCAATGAAGTACGAAGTCGCTTGCTTAATGAATTAAAAGAAGCTGCCGCAAAAGTTCATTGCCAGACAATTCACTCTTTTTGTTTAAATCTCTTAAGAAAATATTACCAGATAATAGGACTTGATAAATATTTTACAGTGTGTGATGAAAATTATCGTCATACACTTTTAAAAAGTCTCTTATGGAATCAGATTCGAGATAACTCCGATAAAAAAATAAAGGGAATTTTGTCTTCTTTTTCTAACTATGAATTAAAAGAGCTCCCGTTACCACCATTTTCAGCTCGCATTTATGAAGAGTATTCCGCCCATTTAAAAAAACACCGTTTGATTGATTTTGACCAGATTTTGGCGAAAGCGTTATCCCTTCTAGAAAATAACCCGGATATTCTCGAACAATATCAGTTTCTCTTTCAATCTATTTTAGTCGATGAATTTCAAGATACGGACATTGTTCAGTATAAAATTATTAAAATACTTGCTGAGAAAAACAGAAATATCTTTGTGGTTGCAGATGATGATCAGTCCATTTATGCCTGGAGAGGAGCTAATCCGGAAAATATTCGGATATATGTTGAAGATTTTGCTATTAAAGAACCCATATTTTTAGATAAAAATTATCGAAACGGACCCCTTATTACTGAAACCGCACAGCGAATTGTAAAGTCAACCGATAGGATTGAGCCGGATAAAAAAATTATTGCCGATAAAACTAAAAATGATCGCCTTCAGGCGTTTTTCTTTAAAAACGAATATAAGGAAGTACAGTTCATTTTGAAAAAGATAAAAGAGTGGCAAAAAGATGGAACTCCTTTGTCGGAAATAGCTGTGATTTATCCACAGCATCGTTTTTCAGAGCAAATTACCAATGTCTTACTAAAAAATAGAATTCCCTATCAGTTAGCATCCGGAAAGAATTTACTGGATCAGCCTCTTGTGCAGAAAATATTATTGTACCTTAAGCTGACCCGTGATCCGGGAGACACACTTTTACTGGAACAATTAGTTGAAAATGAACTCGGGCATCATATTTATAAACAAACTCAAAATTTTCAGACACGAAATCGTATGAACTTTAAAAAGGCATTAAATGAATATTGTTTACGAGATGAAATAAGTGTGGATACTCGCAGGAAGGTAAGCAGCTTCATTGGGAGTATTGCCAATCTTATTAATTTAAAAACATTTTTCACTTTTAACCGGCTTATAAAAGAAATTCTTGAAAGTATCCATGCTCTGAGATCTTCCATATTAAGGAATAATGTGTATAATATCAGTGATATGGAATTTACCGTTTCAAAAAGTTTTTCCCGAAAAAATAACAGAATTTGGATATATCATGCCGACTCAAAAATCGCCTTTATAGCCATGAAAATGATCTCAGAAATTAAAGGCGATCAGGTACATCAATTAAAAGAAAAGAATATTGTAAATATGGCGGCTAATGATTTTGCCATTATCCTTTCGCCATTAAAAACGAATAATCTTCCTTGTGACTATATTACATTGTTTAATTATAAAACAGCGAAAATGAAAGGAACACTGTCGTTCCTTTTCCGTTGGCTGCAAATGCAGAATGAGCAAAGTGCCTACGCTCATTTTGAGAAATATGTGGTTTTTGATCTGGAAACGACTGGACGTGACCCCGCGGGATGTGGTGTAGTAGAGATTGCTGCTATAAAAGTAGAAAAAGGTAAAATAGTTGACCGGTATCAAGAGTTAGTGAATCCTGGAATGGTCATAGAGAAAGGGGCTCAGGCAGTACATCACATCACGGAAGAAATGGTGGCGGGGAAACCGTTAATAAAAGATATTTTACCTTCTTTTATTGATTTTGTGGGTGATAATTTGATTATTGCTCACAATGGCTATGCTTTTGATTTTAAAATCATTGATCGCTTTACTACTCAATATGAAAAAAAACGTTTACCCAATGTTCGTTATGATTCACTTATTCTTGCCAGAAATTTATATGCTAATGAGAGGAACTCAATCGATGCGCTATCGGAGCGCATGAAATTGGATACGGGGACAAGGCACCGCGCATTGGATGATGTTATAGTTCTTAATGAGATATTTCAGCAAATGCTGCTTGATCTTGAAAATATGGAACAAAAAACGAGTTATGAAGAGCTTTGTGAATATACAGCCCTAAGTAATATATTAGAAAATAATCTACAGGCAACCGAAGACGCCATTTATTTCCAAGCCGGAATGGTAAAATTACTTTCGCCGGCATCTCGTATAAAAAATGATTATGTGAAAGAATTTGGGATCGAATTAACAGAGCTTAACGAAAATCTTTTTCGTATATGGGAGAGATACCATCCCACATCGACTTATTATAACATTGAAGATGAATATTATCACCATATTATTGAGACAGCTAATGAATTTACTCATCTTCCGGTTGATGAAGCCATTGCTGAATTTTTATCATATATTTCATTAATTAATCCTCAGGATCAATTGACTGATATTGACGCTGTTTCTTTGCTGACCTTTCATTCTGCCAAAGGATTAGAGTTTGAAAAGGTTTTTTTAATGGGGCTTGAAGATGATAATATGCCTAGTTTTTTTGCTTATAAAACGGATGATAATGATGACCGACCCGTAGCAAAAAAAATTGAAGAGCAAAAAAGGCTTCTTTATGTAGGAATAACCAGGGCAAAAGAAGAGGTTATTTTTACAATAGTAAAAAATCGATTTGGCCGCTTGCAAAAATCATCTCCTTTTTTCGATGAAATTAAAGGCAGTATCGATATAAAAAGAGAATAAACCTCACTTGTTGGCATAGATCAAATCATTTATACACACCCCATAATAGATCCCTTTTGCTGAAAACATTCCTTTGGAAGGGAGAATTATACGAATTATCATGAATACTTTAAGACTCTTACATAGATCAACATTGTTTTCCTTCATCATTCTGTTTCCTTTCAGTTAAGGAGGTATTACAATAGGGAATAAGAAAGTTTTGAATCTAACAATATAATTCCTAAATTATAATTTTGCTAATTATGTGATATGGGTAACCTCATTATACTTATTTCTTAGTTATATTGAAGTCAGGAAAAAATACAAAATTAAAAAGACTAAAAGATAACAAAGGAATTTACAGCTAATGCTGTAGATAATGACAAGGAAGTTAATGAATTCAACAATCTGGAAAATATTAAATACCGACACATCAAGGTCTGTTGTTGATGTGATATTGGAAAATCGCAGTCTCCAGCCCGACCATATGGATCATTTTAAATTATCCGAAAGAATGCACAATCCCTATCTATTGCCGGATATGAAAAAGGGAGTAGACCGGGTTTTACAGGCGATGGAGAATAAAGAAAAGATCGCTATCTTTGGTGATTATGATGTGGATGGTGTTACTTCGACAGCGCTTATGATTAATTTCTTTCGCCGAATTGATTATCCGGTTCAATATATACTACCACACAGGGAGAGGGACGGCTATGGTTTACGAAAGTCCGGTATCGAGCGTGCTGAAAACTTTGGAGCATCGTTAATCATTACCGTTGATAATGGTATAACTTCCGGAGATGCGGTTGAATATGCAGCCTTAAAAAATATAGATGTCGTGATAACAGATCACCATCTTCAGGAAGAAGGACTTCCTGAAGCTATTGCCGTTATTAATCCCAATCGTATTGATTCTGAATACCCTTTTAAAACAATATGCGGGGTAGTAGTTGCTTTTAAATTGGTACAGGCTTTAAGTGAAAAATTAGTGCCTTATAAATTTAGTAGTGATGCTGACTATAAACAATTTTTATTAGATCAGCTTGACCTTGTTGCCATGGGAACCATTGCCGATGTGATGCCCTTGCAAGATGAAAATTATGCACTTGTAAAATTTGGGCTAAAAGTTTTAGCGCAGTCGAAAAAACCGGGTTTGATTGCCCTGAAAAAAATAAGTCGTGTAGATAACCGCAATGTTTCACCGATTTCCGTAGGTTTCTTTTTAGGTCCGCGTTTAAATGCCGCCGGGCGTATTGCTCAGGCTGACATATCCTTAAAGTTGTTAATAAGTGAAACACCTGAAGCAGCTTCAAATTATGCACAAAAACTGGATGAAATAAATAATAAACGACAAACCATGCAAACTCAGTATTTAAAATATGCCATGGATAATTTATCGGCAAGAGAGAATATCGGTAAAATTATTTTTATCGAAAATGAAGAGTGGCAAAGTGGATTAATAGGGTTAGTATCGGGGCATTTGAAAGAGCAATATAACCGCCCTGTAATTGCTTTTACAAAGAATAGCGATGGTGATTATGTAGGCTCGGGGCGGAGTGTCGGATCTTTTCATATAACAGACGCTCTATCCGGATTTAGTAAATATTTTATTAATTACGGCGGCCATCAGAAAGCAGCCGGTTTAACCGTTTTTGCAGATAAATTCCAGCAATTTAAAGAGGAATTTATCGAATATGCAGAAAAGAATATTACTGGAAATGAATTTGGAATTAAGTTAGTTGTAGATTCAGTGGTTGATATTGATCAACTGAATATGCAAACCGCAAAAATGATTCAGGAAATTGGTCCTTTCGGAGAAGCAAATCCGGAGCCGGTATTAGTAATGAAAAATGTGATCATCAAAGAGAAAAAACTGTTAAGTAAAGATAAACATTTGAAAATTCAAACACAAAAAGGACACAACCTGTACGAGTGTATCTGGTGGAGAAATGCTCAGTATTATCATGATTTATATTTGGGAGAGTCTGTCGATATCGCTTTTCATCTAAACGTAAACAGTTGGCAGGGGGTCGATCGTTTACAGCTAACGGTTGCGGATATTCGTAAAAAAGATGAAGCGTATGAATGAAAGATAGTAATAGAGAGAGAACATCCATGTTCGCATCGTTATGTGTGTATATAGAAAAAATATTCAAATTTTAAGTAAGTGAATATACAGAAGTAAGAAAATGGAAATAAAAAACGATATCCTATTGGGTGATTGTGAGGTGGAATTGAAAAATATTCCTGACAATTCTATAGATTTAATATTTACATCACCACCTTACGCTGACCAAAGAAAAAAAACTTACGGAGGTATTCATCCCGATAAGTATGTTGAATGGTTTCTACCCAAAGCAGAGCAAATGCTAAGAGTAATAAAGCCTACAGGTACTTTTGTTCTAAATATTAAAGAAAAAGTTGTTTATGGAGAACGTAGTACTTATGTAATGGAACTTATCTTAGCAATGAAAAAGCAGGGGTGGTTTTGGACAGAAGAATTTATTTGGCATAAGAAAAATAGTTATCCTGGTAAATGGCCCAATCGATTTAGAGATGCCTGGGAAAGGCTTCTACAATTTAATAAAAACAAAAAGTTTCATATGTATCAAGGAACCGTTATGGTACCAATGGGTGATTGGGCAAAAACAAGATTAAATAATTTAAGTGAAACCGACAAAAGAAGAGATGAATCAAAAGTCGGCAGCGGATTTGGGAAAAATATTTCGAACTGGTTATCTAGAGATAAAGCGTACCCAACTAATGTACTGCATTTGGCCACCGAATGTAATAATAAAAAACATAGTGCGGCTTTTCCTGAAGAATTACCCGAATGGTTTATTAAACTTTTTACAAAAGAAGGAGACACAGTCCTTGATCCATTTATGGGCTCTGGAACAACAAATATTGTTGCTAATAAATTAAGAAGAAATTCAATTGGTATTGAAATTATACCTGAATATTATGAAATGGTGAAGAAACGATTATCTCCTGTAGAGTTGTATTTGCTTGAAGTAAAAAGGGAATATGAAAATGCTTAATTTAGAAGACGTTGTTAAATATGTTGAAGAAAATATCGGTATTTTTCACGAAAAAAAAGTATCAAGTCTTGATTTTTTAAAACTCTCGAAAATTCTAAAAAGGAAGAATCCTTATTTATTCAAAGCAAAATATGCTCTGACAGCGGAAGAAATAATAAAAGGTTTGGTTGATGCTCACATTTCTTCAAACGAAGAAACTATTTTTGGCGATTGGTTAGAAGGATTGGCCATATTTATTAATAATAAAGTTTATAGAGGGTGGAAATCGGGGATTAAGGGAGTTGATTTGGAGTTTGATAAGGATGGGAAGAGATACATTGTAAATATAAAATCTGGTCCAAATTGGGGAAATAGCAGTCAAATTTCTAAAATGATTACTGACTTTAAAACAGCAAATAGAACATTAAGAACAAGTAATTCTAATATGAATATTATTAGTGTGAATGGATGTTGTTATGGACGAGATAATAATCCAGACAAAGGAGATTATTATAAGTATTGTGGCCAACGATTTTGGGAGTTTATTTCAGGTAATACCAACTTATATACAGAAATAATTGAACCATTAGGACATATGGCAAAAGAACGTAATGATGAATTCCTTAGATCATATTCTCAAATGATAAATAAATTTACTTTAGAGTTTGGAAATGATTTTTGCGATACAAATGGCGCTATTAATTGGGAAAAGCTTGTAAAATTTAATTCTTCTATATTAATGCGAACTTAGAAGTAAAGATAAATCTAAAATATTCATCTGTTTATATTGTATGTGAATATTTAACCATTTAAAATGGTTGTAGATTTAAGAGTTGATTTTTATGTGTGAATATTGTATGTTCACAACGCAAAAAAAAATGAGGAACAAAATGCAGGAAAGACTTATTGAGATAATTGTTTTCTTATTGGGTGAGTTCTCCAGAGATGAAAACAATGAAAATTATTTGGATTTATCAAAAGAACTTATCTCAAAAGGATATAGCGAAAATGAAATAAATTTAGCCTATTCGTGGATATTTAATCACCTGCAGTCGGGTAAAGAGAAATCAAAAGAAGAATTTGAGTATATTGCCGATTCAAACCGTTTACTACATGACCTGGAAAAGATCATTATCTCTTCGGAAGCGTATGGCTATTTGCTACAAATGAGGTATTTGGGATTATTATCTGATTTTGATTTGGAGGTAGTTATCGAAAGAGCAATCGCACTGGGCACATCGGATATCTCCTTAGATGATATTAAAACCATTGCGGCTTCATTAATTTTTAATTCAGATTCAAATTATAATTTTGAAGGCTATTTTTATCATATGGGAACTAATACAATTCATTAATTGTATCGTTGAAAGTGAGTATTTTTATGGCAAACAAATCCTTGGTAATTGTTGAATCCCCCGCAAAAGCAAAAACAATTAATAAATATCTGGGGAAAAATTTTACAGTCTCCGCATCTGTGGGACATATTATCGATCTTCCTCAGAAAAAAATAGGAATCAACTTTGAGGATAATTTTAAACCGGAATATGTAACAATACCCGGTAAAGAAAAAGTAATAAAAGAGCTGCGGGCTAAGGCGAAAACAGCTGATAGTATTTATATCGCCACAGACCCTGACCGTGAAGGAGAAGCTATTGCTTACCATATAGCCTCTATATTAAATCGCCCGGATAATGTTTTTCGTGTCGAATTTAATGAAATTACGAAGAATGCAGTTGAAAAGGCCATGAAATCGCCCAGGTCCGTTGATATGAGTCGTGTTAATTCACAACAGGCCAGGCGGGTATTAGACAGAATTGTCGGTTATAAAATTAGTCCGCTTTTATGGAAAATGATTTATAAAGGATTAAGCGCCGGTCGTGTGCAGTCAATAGCTTTACGTTTAATATGTGAGCGGGAAGAAGAGATTCGTGATTTCAAGCCGCAGGAGTTTTGGACAATCCAGTCTGATGCTCAGCAAAATGCTTCTGAAAAATTTTTAGTAAAATTAGCAAAAATTAACAATAAAAAGATAATAATTGATAATAAACAAGAAGCGGAAGAGCATACTCAGGCTATTAAAAAGGGGCATTTTATTCTTTCAAGCATTGAGAAGAAAGAATTAAAACGAAGCCCGGGTCCTTCTTTTATAACGAGCACTTTACAGCAAACAGCTTCACGGATGCTGAGAATGTCCACTAAGCGTATTATGTCCATTGCTCAGGGATTATATGAAGGCATAGAGATCCCCGGTCATGGTAGTGTGGGATTGATTACTTATATGAGAACAGATTCTACCAGAATTAGTCCGGAAGCTTTAAATGCCGCGCATAATTATATTATTGAACAATATGGCCCTGAAAATAGTCTTAACAAACCACGGGTGTTTAGATCAAAGAAATCCGCACAGGACGCTCATGAAGCAATTCGTCCAACTTATGTTGAGAAAGAATTTTCTCCCGATGCCATTAAAGAGCATCTTTCCGCGCAACAATACAAATTGTATAATTTGATATGGAAGCGCTTTATTGCCAGTCAAATGCCTGCCGCGATTTTTGAAAAAACAACCATCAAAATTAGTGATGGAAAATATGAGTTTAATACCGAAGGAGAGATTCTAAAATATGCAGGTTTTACGATGGTTTATAATGAGGTCGATGAAGACAAAGAACGGCCTGAATCTATTCCTGCAAATCTTGTGGAGAAAGAATCCTGCAAAATATTAAATGTTAATTCAGAACAGAACTTTACCAAACCGAAACCGCGCTTTTCCGAAAGCACACTGGTTAAGGAGTTGGATAACCTCGGTATCGGACGTCCAAGCACCTATGCACAAATAATCAGTACAATCCTTCAACGGCAATATGTTGAATTGCAAGAGCGAAAACTCCATGCTACGGAACTAGGCGAGACCGTTAATACTATTCTTATAACAAATTTTCCGGAAATATTCAATGTTTCATTTACCGCTACAATGGAAAAAGAATTAGATGAGATTGCAGCGAGTAAATTAACTTATGAAAAAGTATTATCAGAATTTTATACTCCTTTTGAACGGGCAATGAAAGAAGTAGATTTAAAAAAAGATAAGATAAAATCTGATTTGGTTGAAGATTCTGGTGAAGTGTGTGAAAAATGTGGAAGCCCAATGGTTATTCGTTGGGGAAGAAATGGGAAATTTATGGCCTGCAGCGGTTTCCCAAAATGTAAAAACACAAAGCCGTTGAATGGGCCGGCTGAGCCGGAAATGACCGATGAAAAATGCGAAAAATGCAACAGCCCTATGGTGATTAAAACAGGACGCTTCGGGAAGTTTTTAGCCTGTTCCAACTATCCGACCTGTAAAAATACCAAACCTATTAGTACCGGTATTAAATGTCCTAAAGATGGGTGCGACGGTGATATTATTGAGCGAAGAAGTAAGCGCGGAAAAGCTTTTTATGGATGTTCCAACTACCCGAAATGTGATTTTGTCAGTTGGGATAAGCCTATTAATCAACTCTGCTTAGATTGCGGTAATAATTATATTGTGGAAAAATATACAAAAGCTAAAGGTAATTTTTTGCGTTGTCCGGTTTGCAAAAATGAAATAGCTATATAAGGTTATTATTTTTCTAAAAGTTTCCTAATCTTTTTTGCAAGCGTTAGAGCTGAATAAGGTTTATCTAAGTATAATATTTTGTCTTGGTTTTTCATTTTATCTGAAACGTTTCGGTCTGCAAAATCGGTTGTATAAAGAATTTTAACAGGCTTATTTTGATTATGTAATTCCCGGATCATTAGCGCGGAAACAATCAGGTCAATCTTCAATTTTGAGTCATTAAGAAATTTTACTGCTTTTTTACGATTACCTGATTCTAAAACATTATAACCCATCTCTTGCAATACATTTACAGAAAAGTCTCTGACGTCGGAATCATCGTCAATGAATAGAATTGTTTCGGCGCCATTTTTAAAATCTTCTCGTATCTCATCCTCTGTAGGTATATATTTTTTCAAATCTTTAAATATAGGCCAATAAATATTAACCGCTGTCCCTTCTCCTTCTTCACTATCAATATTTATGTATCCCTTGTTTTGTTTAACGATACCATAGACCGTGGAGAGTCCCAATCCTGTGCCTTTATGGACAGATTTAGTTGTAAAAAAAGGCTCGAAGACACGATCTAATATTTCTTTCTTGATTCCGTTACCCCTATCTTCTACAGTAAGAAGAAGATAATATCCCACTTTGGAACCGGCATGTATTGATGTAAATGATTCATCGAGAAAAACAGTGGCAGTACTTATATTGATGATCTTCTCCGACGATCGTGCACCTTTTTCGTTTATAGCATCCCGGGCATTAACAATTAAATTGATTAAAATTTGTTCAATCTGGGTTTGATCAGCTTTTATTTGTGAAGGATTATTGGTTAAAGAAATATTGAGAGTAATGTCTTCAGTGATAAATTTTTGTAACATTAATTTCATCTCTTCAATATTTTTGTTAACATTGATAATTTTTGGACTATAAATTTGTTTTCGACTGAAAGCAAGCAATTGTTTTGTTAAATTAGCCGCTTTTTTCCCTGCATTATGGATGGTTTTTATGTCTGATTCAACGGAAAGATTTTCTTTCAATTTCATTAATGCCATTTCAGAATGGCCATTGATGATTGTCAAAATGTTATTAAAGTCATGGGCAATACCTCCTGCCAGTGTTCCGATTGAATCCATTTTCTGAGACTGTGTTATTTGTGCTTCCATCTTTTTTTGTCCGGTGATATTTCGCTGCATACCCCAAATACCGATTAAGAGGCCATTCTCAATTATTCCTACGGAATTATTAAGGAAAATCACTTCATTCCCAAATTTATTTTTTTCATAAGTCTCAATATTTTTCAATCGATAACCATTTTGAATAAAAGTCAAATTTGCTTCGATATTTTTCTCGTTTTCAGAACCACCGTGCAGCTCTTTAAATCGTTTCCCAATAAAAAATTCTTTATCTTCATAGCCATACATCAAAGCAAATTGTTTATTACAATCAGCAATGTATCCATATTGATACATCTGTTCAACCTGTATTTTCGGAGATATATCAGTATTGATTGGAATGTCAAATGCAATATGCCAGATTCCTTCAGCACTTCTTTCTATAAACTCTCTTATTCCATGCTCACTTTTTGAAAGGGCATTTTCAATGCTTTTGCGCTCTTCAATATTCCGGATAGAAGCTATAACTCTTTCGTCTTTACCGATTTTTGTTGATGCGAGGCTTATTTCTACCCAAAATTGACGTCCTGAACTGTCTTTTGTTCGCCATTCAAATAATTGTGGTCCTTCCGATAATACTTTATTATACCATTCATAGGCATCATGTATAGTGTATGGATGTTGGTCAAGACATAATGATGCAAAGTTTAATCGAAGCATTTCATCATATGTGTAGCCAAACATACGACAGGCAGTTTTGTTAACATCAAGGATATCTATGTTTTTTTTATTGTGAATAATGATGGCGTCGTATGTTGAATCATAAATGGTTCGATATTTCTCTTTGGATTCTTTTAGTTCTATTTCAGTTTTCATATGATACGTTAAATCCGTAGCAATTCCGAGGATTACATCGCTATGGTTTTGTGATATATGTGTACCGGAAAAACTGATCCATTTATTATTTACAAGCATTAATTCTAAATTATCAATTTTTTTGTTTTTAAGTTTGGATATTAGTATTTCACGATACAGAGGATGTATTATGTCAGAGAAAGATTTGTTTTGCAGTTCTTTATCTGACAATTCGGTTAGTTTTAAAAATGTTTTATTATAAAATACAAAACGATTATTCTCTATGATAATAATCGACAAAGGAGCTATTCGTGCCAATGCAGTGAATAAATCATCGCTCATTATTGATAATAATTCTTCATTTTTCATAAATAGATAATAAATCCTATTTTAATTGATTACTACCCAAATGACCCTGTATTTGAATAGTAGTCCTCAGTTGTTTGGAAGGCCCTTGTGTCCAATGATCTATACAGTTTACTAAAATTTTATTTAATTCCTTTGTAAGTATATCATTACTATGTTATTAAAATGTATAAGTTTAATTAAAAACTGAATCTTAATATAATTATTCAAAGTATCATTGTAAAATTTTTAATATTGTTATTGACAAATAAAATATTTTTTAGTAGATTAATACCGACTGGTCGGTCATTATAAGTATGGAGCTGGTGTAATGCCTAAGATTGTAAATAAAGAGCAAAAAAAAATAGAAATTTTGCAAGCTGCAATTCATGTTTTTGCAGAAAAAGGCATTCAGAAGAGTAAAATGATTGATATTGCAAAAAAAGCGGGGATTGGAAAGGGAACCATTTACGAATATTTTGATAGCAAGGAAAATATTTTTGAAGAAGCTTTTCATATTCATTTTAGTCAAATGGAGGAACAGGTCGTTCGAATAGCGGGGTCAAACAACGACGCCGTCACCAAATTAAAAATTCTTGTGAGAAGTTCTCTTGTTGGTTTTTTTAATAAACATGGTGAATTTGCCGGAATTATGATGGATTTTTGGGCAGAAGGAATTCGCCAAAAGGATGAAAAGATGCTCGGAATTATAAATTTAAAAGAGATGTATGCCATGTTTAGAGGAGTAATTGCCGATATTTTACAACAAGGAATAGATGAGGATGTTTTTAAAAATATGAATAAATTTACCATTGCTTCGGTCATAATAGGGTCTCTTGACGGTTTAGTTCTCCAATGGATAATCGATAGAAATGCGATTGATATAGAGGGCGTTGCTGATGAATTATTATCGATAATTGTTACCGGTCTTAAAAAATAACGGGGTACTTTATGCTAAAATGTAAATTAATACTATTAGTGAGTCTTTTGTTGGGCTTCTCAACCCAGACTGCTTTAAGTCAGGAAGCTAAAGAGATTGTCCGAAAAGCCAATGATCTGATTCGGGCAAAAAGCAGTTATAGTGAAGTGAAAATGAATGTGATTAAAGCGGATTGGTCTCGAGAAATGACCATGAAAATGTGGTCATTGGAACCGGATTATGCGTTAATTTTGATTACAGAACCGGCTAAAGATAAGGGAATGGTTACGTTAAAAAGAAAAATAGAAGTATGGAATTGGATTCCGGGGATTCATCGTGTTATTAAAATTCCTCCATCAATGATGCTTCAATCCTGGATGGGATCGGATTTTACCAATGATGATCTGGTAAAACAATCGTCAATTGTTGAAGATTATAATCATAAAATAATTATGCAAGAAAAATATGAAGGCTATGATTGTTATAAAATTGCACTGATTCCCAAAGAGGAAGCGAATGTTGTTTGGGGTAAAATTATCACCTGGGTATCAATAGATGGTTATTTGAGTTTACGGTCGGATTATTTTGATGAAGATGGATATTTGATAAAAAAAATGACCGGAAGCAATGTGAAAAAGATGGGCGGCAGAGTGATCCCCACTTTATGGGAAATGCAACCCGTTGATGAGCCGGGACAGAAAACGGCCATGGAGTATCTTGATATTAAATTTAACATTCCCATTAAAGAAACGTACTTCTCACAAAAGAATATGAAACGTGTCAGGTGAGCATACAAATTTTCTAAGGAAATCACTATGTATATTTCATTAGCCTGGAGAAATATCTGGAGGAATAAAAAACGGACGATTATTGTTGCTTCTTCAGTATTTTTCTCCGTTTTTCTGGCCATCTTCATGCGATCAGCTCAATTAGGGTCGTATAGTTATATGATTCACTCTTCCGCTAAGCTTTTTACCGGTTATCTGCAGATACAGGGTAAAGGATATTGGGATAACAGATCTCTTAATAAAA
>JAUVIB010000499.1 GCA_030592985.1 Calditrichaceae bacterium
AACAATAATTGCAGCAACAAGAATCACTCCAGCGGCAATTAGTAATATTTTTTTCATCTCCACTCCTAAAAATTATCTGATAATCTGTTGTATTGCATGGTTGTAGGTTTAAAGTTCAGAGTTCAGCGTTTCTCGGCGCTCGGTTCTCGGTATTATCTGCCTGGTTTATCAAGTTTTACCATAACTATTATACTTACCCAACCCTGAACCTTGAACCTTCTAACTCTGAACTTTTTTTATTGATCTAAATTCTCATACGATAAACCTAACTGATTATTCAACTGGTCAAGAACAGCTCTGGCATTATAAAGCGCCGCAACAAGTGTCTGCTCAGCATCTGTAAGATTCAATTGAGCAGAACGTATATCCAATGATGTACCGGCTCCGATTTGATAGCGTTCTTCGGCAAGACGCAATTCTTCGTTAGCCGCAATTAAATTTTCCCTGTTAATAATAATAATATCAAGATAAGATTGATAATCAATATAGTATTGATGAATATAGGATTTTAATTTACGCTTAAAATCTTCAAAATTTTCCTGGGCTATTTTTTTGCGAATTTTAGCTTTCTGAACATTAACGTCATCATTAAGTCCGTTAAATATATTATAAGACAATTGAACGCCATAAGAATAGCGGTAATTCCTGTTCCAATCCTTAAGAACCTTATCTATATCCTCATGAGCCCGATTATAGTTAGCATAAGCGGAAATCCGTGGGAAATAGGATCCTTTATTTAGTGAAATATTATAATCTTCCAATTTAATATCTTCTTTACTTTTCGCAATAAGAGGCTGTTTTTCATAAGCAATTCCAATCATATCATCTAAATCCGGAAGACTTTTTAAAGGATTAAATTTCATTTTAACAAACAGTGATGTAAGCGGGTCGCGTCCCATGGTAATATTTAAATTTTTTCGTGATTGAGCCGCACGATTTTTCTGCAATAGCATATTGATACGATCATTTCCGAGATTAACTTTTGCCCGATAAACATCTAACAGCGCTGTGGCACCCAATTCATACATTTTTTCCGCACGATCAAATTGTTCCTGACTACGGCCAACTGCCAGTTTACGCACCTCTAATAATTTTATATCCTTCATCAAGCTATAATAGCTCTGTTCAACGGACAGGATAACATTATTCCTTTCACTCTCGAAATTCAATTGAGAAGAACGAACCGTAGCTTTTGCCTGTCCAATTCTATTCCACCAGATACCACCGTCATAAATAGGCTGATAAAGACTAAAACCTAATGAATTGGTACGAAGGTATGATTTTGGGGTTATACGGGTTGTTTGCTCATAGATCATATCGCCGGTGGAACTATCAATACCAGTGGGGTTAAAAGTTGTATATTGAGATTCACCGGTTGTTGAACTACCGATTCCAATATTAAAATCAAGCTTTGGCAGTATTCCCTGGTAGCTCCCCTTTTTTTCATAGTCTGCCGATTCCCGATTATATCCTGCCGATTTTATTGTTGGATTATTATCCAAAGCAATTGTAATACACTGCCTTAAGGTTAACGAATCTGTTGGCCCTGGTTCTCCCTGAGCAAACAATAAGCCGCTTAATAAAATCATTACAAAAATAGAACCAAACAATTTTCTCGCTTCCATCCTTTATAACTCCTTTTTTAAAAAAATCCACTAAACATTTGTTTAAATCCTATGGAAATAGCAACGATAATCAGATAAAGTGGAACAATGGCCATATACCCTTTTTTTCTGCTAATTTGATAAATAACGCTAAACCCAATAGAAAAAACGACTATTTTCCAAATGGCAAACAAATCAACCGCATCAAAAACCTGAAATAAAACGGTTCCTGATTCACTCTCATCCATTAACAATGCCAGACTTGTATAAACTTTATACGTTCCTTTACTAAGCATTAAGGGTACTTTAACAATTATCTCTGCGATGCCGATTAAACTTCCCCAGGCAAACAGGGCAAAATTTTGTTTATAAGTAGTATTTCCACCCATTATCAAATTACCGATCATCATAAAAATTGCTGCAGCAATTGCAAAATAGATAAATGTCCCGATAACAGCCATACCCGCCGGTAAAACTTGTGTTTTCAAAGGACCAGAATCTTCCATACCTTCTAATATCATATCTTTTTGTTCTTCCGTCATACGTTCGGATGATAAAATAGCCTCCTTTTGAGCCTCTACTTGTAAGTCAGAAGTTGATAAAATCATAGTAATAGCCAAAAGGATGGTCAAAAGGACAGGAATGAGCCAGGTGGGATTTTTACGAATACTTTCGAATGCAGCGGCAGGGTCAGAATATATTTTAACGATTCGTTGAACTGCGCTTAAGTCTTTACTGTTTTCATTAATTATTTGATCTGAATTTTCCACTTTGAGGCCTCCCAGAAAAGTTAACAGTTTAATGACGAAATTATTTTATAAAAGTTTCTTTATTATACCATAATATTTTAGTTTTATTCAAAATTATTTAATAGTTCTGATTTTATGTACACCTGTCTTAGGCATAGCTTGTTCATGTTAGGCCCTATAGTCTGTTATGACCATAGTTGTCTATAATTTTTTTATCTTTTGATTTAGCCGGTTGATGTCGTAATAAATCAAAAATCCTTGCCTGCCTATGCCTGCCCCACGCCCAGATAATTGGCGGGCAGGCGACTT
>JAUVIB010000277.1 GCA_030592985.1 Calditrichaceae bacterium
CTAAGGCTAAAGCTAATGTATTTCCGCTTGGGTCTTGATGCACAGCAATTAAGCAAGGCACGCCTTTTCCTTCAGTAAAGGTTCTGCGTACAAGATGACCCGGACTTTTAGGAGCAACCATCATCACATTTACATTTTCCGGCGGGATAATCTGTTTGTAATGTATATTAAAACCATGAGCAAATACCAGTGTATCTCCTTCTTGCAGATTTTCAACAATTGCCGTATCGTATACTTTTTTCTGGATCTGGTCTGGCAACAATACCATAATGACATTCGCTTCCCTGGCCGCTTCTGCCGCTTCTTTTACTATCATCCCGGCTTCTTCTGCATTTTTCCAGGCTTCACTGCCCTTCACTTCTGCCACCGTAACATTCATACCGCTCTCTTTTAAATTTAGGGCATGGGCATGTCCCTGACTACCATAACCTAAAATAGCGATTTTTTTATCTTTTAATAAATCTAAATTGGCATCCTGATCATAATATGCTTTCATGATTTTTCCTTTACTTTAATAAAAAAAACTATTATTATTTTAAAATTTATTAGACCTGATTTTTAACCGGAAGTTTAATCTGTTCACCTCGTTTTAAAGCAACTGTACCGGACCGGGCCACTTCTTTAATTCCGTATTGTGCAAAAACATTTACAGCCGCATCCATTTTTGCAGGTGGACCGGTTATTTCAATCATTACGGATCTATTATTAATATCAACAATATTACCCCTGAAAATATCACAAATATTCTTTATCTCTTCTAAGGAACCTTTTTGATAATTTAAACTAATCAGCATTAATTCCCTTTCTGTACGATCCGATTCAGTTAAATCGACAACTTTTATCGTATCAATCAGGCGATTTAGCTGTTTAATAATCTGTTGAATTATAACTTCGTCTCCGGATGTAACGATGGTCATCCTTGAAAGGTCTTTAACTTCTGTTTCTCCAATTGAAATACTCTGTATATTAAATCCTTTTCCACTAAACATTGTGGCAATTCTATCAAATGCACCGAATCTATTTTCAACTATTATTGAAATTGTATGTTTCATAATTATACCATCCTTATGGGGTTATGTCTTTTAATCATCATATCAGATATAGAAGCCCCGCTTGGAACCATGGGGAATACCATATCTTCTTTCAATACGCGAAACTCAACCAATACAGGACCGTCCGTCATTTCCAGAGCTTTGTCAATATATTTATCGGCTTCCTCCATACTACTCGCTGCATAAGAAGGAATTCCAAGAGCTTTACCAACCCTTACAAAATCAGGATTGGCTTCACTTAAATCGGTAAAACTATATTTTTCTTCATGAAATAGTTCCTGCCATTGACGCACCATTCCCAGAAAACTATTATTGATAATAAATATTTTAATTGGTCTTTTATAGGCCACCGCTGTAATCAGTTCCTGAATATTCATCTGAAATCCGCCATCGCCGCTGATTGAAATTATTGGTTTGTCTTTAATTCCCATTGATACCCCAATGGCCGCCGGCAATCCAAAACCCATGGTTCCTAATCCACCACTGGATAAATGAGTTCTTGGTTGCGTAAATTTAAAAAATTGGGCTATCCACATTTGGTGTTGGCCAACATCAGATATGACAACGGCATTCCCCTTGGTTTTCTCTGATATTTTTTCAATAACATAAGCAGTTCTGAGTATTCCATCATCTGTTTTATACGTTAAGGGACACTGTTTACGCCATCCCTCTATTTGTTTCAGCCATTTAGTTCTATCAGGAACCTCCTTAATCTCTTCAGACAATTCTGACATAATATGTTTAACATCTCCCACAATAGGCAGGTCAACTAAAACATTTTTTTCGATAGCAGTGGGATCAATGTCCACATGGATTTTATAGGCCTTAGAAGCAAAGGAATCAATATCTCCCGTAACCCTGTCGTCAAATCGAGCGCCGAGAGCAACAAGAACATCACAATTATTAACCGCCATGTTTGCCCAAAACATTCCATGCATACCCAGCATACCAAGAGATAATTTATCGTTTCCCGGAAAGGCGCCGAGTCCCTGCAAGGTCATTGTTACAGGTATATTATTTTTTCTCGCTAATTCTGTAAGCTCTTTAGCCGCATCAGACATAATTACACCGCCGCCAACATATAATAGTGGTCTTTTTGCCTTCTGGATAGCATTTGCCGCTTTTTTAATTTGATTTTTATGTCCGCTGTAATTGGGCTTATAACCGCGAATTTCAACTTTTCCTGAATAGTCAAAAGTGTGAGTATCCGCAATAACATCCTTAGGTAAGTCAACTACAACAGGGCCCGGCCTACCTGTTGAGGCTATAAAAAATGCTTTTTTAATTGTCTCAGCTAAATCTTTTACATCTCTGACTAAAAAATTATGTTTAGTAATAGGCCTGGTAATACCCACAATATCTGCTTCCTGAAAAGCATCATTCCCGATTAATGCGGTCGGTACCTGACCGGTAAAGACAACAATAGGTGATGAATCCATATAGGCATTGGCAATTCCGGTTACTGTATTGGTTGCTCCCGGACCGGAGGTAACCAATGCTACACCGACTTTCCCGGTTGATCTGGCATAACCCTCGGCCATATGTGTTGCACCTTGTTCATGTTTAGCTAAAATATGAGTCAGGAAATCAATATCATAGAGTTCTTCATATATTTTTATTGTAGCCCCGCCGGGGATCCCAAATATCACTTCTACATTTTCCTGTTTTAGGCTTTCAAAAAATATAGCAGCACCCGAAAGCTTTGATCCGGATTTCTTCATATTTATATCCCTTCTATTATTATCAATTTATTTAGTATTTTATATTTTGTTATTCATGCAAACTTTCAGCCACATTTCATCAAAAACGTATCAAAGATTTTTGAAATCTTGCGCAAATCTTCCCCCAACTAAATCGTTGTCCGCCTGAGCTAGTGCGTGGAGGGAAGGAAACGATAAGAGACTAATCAATCTTTAAGATAGCGCCCGTATTCGCAGAAGTTACCATTTTAGCATATCTTGCCAGATATCCTTTTTTAATCTTTGGTTCAAATACAGGTAATTTATCTATACGTTCTTGTATTTCAATATCCGTCAAATGTACCCGGATAATATTATTAGGAATATCTATTGTAATTATGTCACCTTGATTTAAGGCAGCAATAGGTCCCCGTTCAGCCGCTTCAGGAGAAACATGACCAATACAAGCGCCACGCGTACCACCTGAAAAACGTCCATCGGTAATCAATGCTACTTTTTCTCCTAATCCCATTCCCATGATTGCACTTGTCGGACCCAGCATTTCCGGCATTCCAGGACCGCCTTTGGGCCCTTCATACCGGATAACCACCACATCACCTTCTTTAACTTCTCCGTCTAAGATTCCATTAATTGCTTCATCCTGCGTTTCAAATATTTTCGCCGGGCCGCTGTGCACCATCATTTTTGGGTCTACTCCACCGGTTTTAACAACAGAACCTTGCGGCGCTAAATTACCAAAAAGAACGGACAATCCTCCCGTTTTTGAATAGGGATCGTCTATATTCCTGATAACCCTGTTATTTTTTATTTTTGCATCAGCAATGTTTTCAGCAAGTGATTTTGTCGTAACGGTTAAAGTATCTTTATTTAATATTCCATTAATTTTTTGCAACTCATTCAAAATAGCTGATATTCCGCCTGCTTTATCAACATCCTCCATATGTACAAAAGGTGTTGATGGACTCACCTTGCAGAGATATGGTGTCTTAGCGGAAATTACATTCAGTTCTTCCAACTCAAATTTCAACCCTGCTTCATAGGCGATTGCAAGTGTATGTAATATCGTATTTGTACTTCCCCCCATCGCCATATCCAGAGCAAACGCATTTTCGAAAGCTTCTTTTGTTAAGATATCTGAAGGTTTAATGTCTTTTTCAACTAAAACCATTATTTGCTTTCCGGCTGAACGCGCTAACTCATGACGGTCTGCATCAACCGCGAGAATCGTTCCGTTACCTGGCAATGCCATACCAATAGCTTCCATAAGACAATTCATAGAATTAGCGGTAAACATTCCTGAACAGGAACCACATGTGGGACATCCTTGTGTTTCAAGTTCCAATAATTCTTTTTCGTCAATTTCCCCTGTTTTATACTTACCAACCCCCTCAAAAACAGAAATCAGATCTACCACTTCTCCTGAAGAAGTCATACCTGCTTTCATCGGACCGCCTGAGACAAAGATAGAAGGAACATTTATTCGTGCTGCTCCCATCAGCATTCCCGGAACAATTTTATCACAATTAGTGATAAATACAACACCATCTAAACGATGGGCTTCAACCACAGTTTCAACAGAATCAGCAATTAATTCCCGACTTGCCAGGGAGTAGCGCATACCAATATGCCCCATCGCTATTCCGTCATCCACACCTATGGTATTAAATTCAAATGGGATACCGCCTGCTTCACGAATAGCCTTTTTAACAATTTTTCCAAATTCCTGAAGATGAACATGACCTGGTATTAAATCAATATACGAATTGCAGACGCCAATAAAGGGTTTATCAAAATCACTGGTTTGTTTAATTACTCCTGTTGCCCGCAGTAAACTTCTATGAGGCGCTCTTTCGAATCCTGATTTTATTAAATCTGATCTCATAACATCTCCGGTTTATATTAAACCTATAAATAAAGCGTTCCATCCGGCTTAATCCCGTAATCGTTTGTATTTTTTTATCTGATTTTTTTGATTGCGGGATAGTTTGATTTAACCAATAATAAGCACTATAAGGCTGAGTAAAATCAATCCGCGCAGAATGACAATATTTAAGGGCAGGTACAAAGAAAAAGGACCAACTTGATTACGGTTGGATACGTAAAAAGAATAGTTATTATTTATAGAATTGGCCGTATTTTTCATTTTTTCTCTGTTTTGAATAAAATGTTGCGCAAAAGGTATAAAATGAATGTACTTTTGTCAAATATATTATGGTGATTTGTTACATTTATACTCAATTTTGTCCCCATAACTCATTTTATAAAAAATTAACATTAAAAATGACAAAAAAAAAAGCCCTGAAATTAATCAGGGCTTTAAAAGAATCTGGCAGCGACTTACTCTCCCGTTCCAACCATAGGAACAGTACCATCAGCGCAGGCGGGCTTAACTACTCTGTTCGAGATGGGAAGAGGTGTTTCCCCGCCGCCATAGCCACCAGAAAA
>JAUVIB010000076.1 GCA_030592985.1 Calditrichaceae bacterium
AGCATTTAAAGCTTCTTTTACAGATTCGGTAACTATTGTACTGCATTCACCTATAAATTTTAAGGTAATATGCAGATTTTTGGGTTTAACCCACTTAATGCCTTCTTGAATATTTCGACAGGCAGAAATGTGGTGCGAAATTTCTGTTTTCAATGATTCCGGCAGTTCAATGGCTGCAAAACTTCTGATCATTTCCATTTATTATTTTTCTTTTGTTAGGATAATCTTTATATAAAATAAGATTGCTTGAAATGGTGTATTTTTTTATCCCTATTTTTAGTATATTAAACACATGTTTTGCAGGTTCATCTGCGTTATTGTGTATTTAAATTATGGAGCTGTTATTATTTAATAAAGAAATAACTATTTATAAAAAAACTCCCAAATTTTTGGATCTAATCTCTGGGATGATTTCATAATGAGTTTTAATGTATTGTATTTTATATCGTTATTCATCTCATAGTGAAAGATATAGTTTTTATGGTAGATTATTGATATGAAGTTAATGGAAATTGATATTTAAATCAAAAAGAAAAAGACTCCCACAGGTTCCTAATATTTTGATTTCTCATTTCTTCTCCCATAGGAATGCCTTCAGCAAAAGGAGTCCCATGGACAAAGGAATGCTCATATCTAATCTTGACATTGAATTTTGCCTTTGCTAAGTTCATTATTCACATGGAGGATAAAAAATGAAAATTATTGAATCAAAAAAAGCGCCTTCCCCGATCGGTCCTTATTCTCAAGCGATTGAAGCGAATGGCTTTGTTTTTACATCGGGTCAAATTGCCATTGATCCCGAGTCCAATCAATTAATTGATGGCGATGCAGCGATGCAGGCTGAACAGGTTTTGAAAAACCTTAGACATGTTTTACAAGCAGCCGGGATATCTTTTGAAAATGTTGTAAAAACTACGATCTATATTAAAAATATGGATGATTTTTCCGTAATTAACAATATTTACGCCCAATATTTTCCTGCAAAACCTCCGGCACGATCCACAATTGAAGTCGCGCGGCTGCCAAAAGATGTATTGGTGGAGATTGACTGCATTGCTGTGATATAAATCATGGTTTAGGTGGTTGTGTTTTGATGGGATAAAAGGATGGGCAGGGTAATAAAACCTGAAAAGATTGAGATAGAAAATAAAAATATTTTTGAATAGTATTATTGCAGGAAGAATCAGAAAATAGTGGATTGTAAAGTATCCTTGTATTTTGTCCAATATTTATTGGATTTTACCTTGTATTTTGTCCAAAAAAATAGTATTTTTACCCATGAAAATGACCAAAAAGACTTTATATGCTTAAAAGAAAAATCTATAAAATTCTATTACAATGGAAAACGGATGAAAATCGCCGTCCTTTGTTGATAAGAGGCGCCCGTCAGGTTGGGAAGACGTTTATTATCAACGAATTAGGTAAAAATGAGTTTAAGTCATTTGTTGTCTTGGATTTCGAGCGGAATCCCGAATTTAAAGATATTTTTACTGTCTATAATCCTGTCGAGATAATTGAAAAAATTAGTCTATTTACGGGTAAATCTGTAAAAGTGGGTGAGACACTTTTATTTTTTGACGAAATACAGGAATGTCCGCAGGCGATAATGGCTTTGAGATATTTTTATGAAGAGATGCCTGGACTTCATGTTATCGGCGCCGGTTCGCTGCTTGAATTTTCTTTGAAAAATGAAGATTTCCGAATGCCGGTCGGCCGGGTTCAATATTTGTATATGTATCCGCTTTCCTTGGGAGAGTTTTTAAGCGCCATAGGAGAAGAGCCGTTAACTGACTATCTTTCAGATTTCTCAAATATATCGAAATTATCGCTAAGTTTGCACGAAAAACTAATAGAATATGTGCGCAAATATTTTATTCTTGGCGGAATGCCTGCTGTGATTGATGAGTATATTAATTCGCGCGATATTTTAAGATGTCAAAAAATTCAGCATATTTTAATCGAAACTTTTATAGATGATTTTTCAAAATATGCGCGTCATTCTAAATTCAAATATCTAAAGAAAGTGTTTTCTACGGCCTCTTCAATGATCGGCAATAAGTTTATTTATTCAAAAGTTGATAAGGATTTTAAATCAAGAGAATTAAAAGATGCGGTCGATTTACTTGAAACAGCTGGTCTGATTTACCGTGTTAGGCGTACAAGCGGTGCCGGCCTCCCCTTAGAAGGCGGCGTAAAAGAGAATTACTTCAAAGTTATATTTTTGGATATCGGCCTGATGCATGCGATGAATGGTATATATAGCGAAACAATCAAAAAAAGTGATTTAACGTCCATATTCAAAGGCGCTGTAGCTGAACAATATACGGGACAGGAATTCATTGTTTCACAAAATCATTACATTAAACCAAAATTATATTATTGGGCAAGGGAAGCTAAAAACAGCAATGCCGAAATTGATTATCTATTAGAAAAAGATGAAAAAATAGTTCCGGTAGAAGTGAAGTCGGGAGCAAGTGGAAGAATGAAAAGCATTAAAATGTTTTTAGAAATCTATAAGACAAAAAAAGGAATTAAAATTTCGCAGGCAATGTATCAAAATGAATTATTCCTTATTTCTTTACCGTTTTATGGAATTGAAAGTTTTTTAAAAAACAATGTACCTCAAATTAACGAATAGAAATATTCAACCTAAAATCGTGGCAAAAAAAGTAAAAGAATCAATGGTTTTTATAAAACACATAAAAGAGTAGAATAAAGGGGTAATTGTGCAAAATTATTACTTTATTATTAATCCTGTATCAGGAAAAGGAAAAGGGGCGTCTATTGGACAGCGTTTGCAGAAAAAACTTAAGTCCGTGAATATAGATTATGAAATAGCCTATACGCAGTATGCCGGACATGCTGAAGAATTGGCGCGAAAAGCGGCGATAAAGCATGATATTATCATTACAGTCGGCGGTGACGGAACCCTAAATGAAGTAATTAACGGGATGCATAGCAGCGGAAAAACAGCGGGAATTATTCCGGTAGGCACCGGGAATGATTTTGTTAGAGCTATAAAAATTCCTACGGATTTTGAGAAGGTTTTCGCTCTGATTTTAAGCAATAAAAGAAAAAAGATAGATATCGGTAAAGTAAATGAACGGCTTTTTCATAATGGTTTGGGAATTGGATTTGACGCCTGGGTTGTGGAAAAGGGGCTGCATGTTAAATATCTTAGGGGAAATGCTTTTTATCTCTATTCGGTAATTGCCGTTTTATCCACATATAAACCGGTAGAAATAGAACTAAGCGCCGATAATTTTCATAAGAAAGGGGATTATTTTTTAACAACCATTGCTAATGGTGTGTCATTGGGCGGCGGTTTTTACCTGACGCCCGATGCGGAGATTGATGATGGGCTTTTTGACGTTTGCCTTATTCAGAATATGCCCATTTTTTCAATTTTAAAAAACTTATTAAAAGTATACAGCGGAAAGCATAAATATGACCCGCGTGTTGATATCCTTAGAGCCGGGAAAATAAAACTTTTCTCTAAAGATGGATTTGCAGCTCATATTGACGGGGAGATATATTCTTTGAGTATTAATGAATTAAACGTGGAAATACTGGAGAAATCATTAGAGTTTATAGTCTAAAATTATTTTATTGTATGATCTTTGTGATCATTATTTTTTCGGGTGTATCAGCTCAATCAACAGCAAGTGAAACGGATAGCAGCGAAGCGATTAAACCTTTTTCGGCAGTGTGGCGTTCACTTATTATTCCCGGATGGGGACAGGTCTATCAGGAAAGATTAGCTGAAGGCGCTGTTTTATATGGTGCAGGGTGGATAACCTATTCTAAAGCATTTAATTCCTATTTATCTTATACTCGTAATCATAGTGCCGAGAATAAACAGCAATTAAAAAAAAATGTAAGTTTGGCCGCATTTGTTTATGTCTTAAATATTGTCGATATTTTTGATTCAGCATACCGGCTCCGTCCAAAAGGCTGGCAGGGAGCATTACTTAGCGATAAACCTCTGAAATCACCTTGGGGCGCTGCTTTGCGGTCAGCGATTATTCCGGGATTAGGACAAGTTTATACGGAAAATTATTGGATGGCTGCATTATATTTTAGTGGTTGTTCTTTTCTGACCTATAAAATATACGAAAATAATCAAAAATATCAGGAAACGGGAGATGTGAAATATAGAGATGAAAGGTCAACCTATAGTTGGTATCTTGGTTTTGGTTATCTTATTACCATGGTTGATGCTTATGTTAATGCCTATCTTTTTCGTTTTGATGATATGATGCGTCTAACAATGACGCCTGTTATTTTTCCACAAGGAGTTGGAGTAAATTTTCATGTGTCTTTTTAGTTTGTTCTTTCAATATTGGAAATTTCTTACTTGTAAGTTCTAAAAAAAGATGAATATTTACATTAAATATTTCAACTAAGTATATTTAGCAACTTTTTAGTATTATTAAATTGTAATTCAATTTTTAGGGTAAACTTTGTTAAAGGGACTCCGTTGGAGAATTTTAAATACAAAAATATAATTTTCTTTATAATATTAGTGTCTTTTTTATGGACAGAAGTAAAAGCTGCCCAGACAAATCAGAGAATAATTCCCTTTGCTATTAATAGTTCGGATACGTTGCAAATCGTGCAAAAAACAGCACATGATTCGTGGGTTAGCCGAGATAAAGGTCTTCATCTGGTCGGATCAATGATTAGTACTATTGCTGTGAGCAAAATATCTCAAACATTTTATGCCAAGTCTCATTCGGAATCAATAAAAATTGGGATTGGTTTTACCTTTGGTCTGGGATTGGGAAAAGAACTTTGGGATTCAACAAAAAAAAACAATAAATTCTCTTACAAAGATTTAACGGCGGATATCATTGGTATTATAATTGGGAGTGCTATACTAAATTTTGAATAAAATTAAAAATTATTATTCCTATTCGGGTGTAATTCATATCCATTCTACCTATAGCGATGGCTCAAGAGATATTCCTGATATTGCATCTATTGCTAATGAATTAGATATTGATTTTTTGCTGTTTACCGATCATAATACACTTCAACCGAAATTTAATGGATTACAAGGTTGGTATGATAAAGTGTTGGTGGGTATTGGCTGTGAAATTAATGATATCTCCGACCAGAATCACTATCTTGCTTTTGACATAGACAAAGAGGTTAGCTGGAAACTGCCTCCAAAGGAGTATGTTAAGAAAGTCTCCGGCTTAGGCGGATTTGGGATTATTGCACATCCCGATGAGAAGCGTACCAGCATGCCTGAGTATCCCACTTATCCCTGGACTGTATGGGATTCAAAAGAATTTAACGGAATTGAGATATGGAATCAGATGTCGGAATGGATGGAAGGATTAAATCATCTGAATAAATTCTACCGTTTTATTCATCCACGGAAATCTGTAACGGCTCCCAAGCAAGAGACTTTGAGGAAGTGGGATGAGCTGAATCTTGAGCGGAAAGTTGTTGGTATTGGAGGTGTTGATGCCCATGGTCATATTTATAAATTGTGGGGACTTTTCAAGGTGATTATCTTTCGTTATAAGGTTCTTTTTAAAACAATTCGCACCCATGTACTGCTGACAGAGGAGCTGAAAAAAGGGAAGGATTATGAAAAGGGTTTAAGACAGGTTTATGACGCCCTAAAAAATGCTCAATGTTATATTTCCAATTTTATGCTTGGTGACGCCGACAATTTTAGAATGATTGCTATATCGGAAAATGAAGAGGTAACTATCGGAGGGATGATTCGCTTTCATAAGTCTCTCCGTCTTCAGGTTTCAACTATGCTTAAAACAAAAAACATTCTCATTCATAATGGAATTGCTGTTAATGAAACAATTGGTGATAAAACGGAGTTTCTACTTCAGAAAAGGGGTGTTTATAGAATTGAAGTCTATCTCGATAAACGACCCTGGATTTTTTCAAATCATATCCATGTTGTTTAAATGAAAGGGAAAGAGATTAATAAAAGTATATCTGTCTTAGACTATTTTTTTGTATTACGTCCCATGCTGTTTTTCCCCGGGTGGTCTACATTGTTAGCCGGATATTTTATTACAGAGAAGAACCATCTATTCCTCAGCTCGTTTATATGGAATTCATTTGATCCGCTTAGAATTCTATTACTTTTTATTTCGTTTGGTGCTGCCATGGGGGCTAGTTTTTTATTAAACCAATTGAAGGACATCGTCAGCGATAAAGAAAATGATAAGTTATATTTTATTGCCAAAGGATTTATCACAAAACGCGCTGCTTTTATTGAGGTAGTTTTTTTGATAATAATTTCGCTGGCTACAGCCTATTATGTATCCATTTCAGTTTTAATTGTTTCTGCCATTTTTATCTTGCTGACGGGGTATTTATATAATTATTCACCTTTTAAAATGAAGGATAGACCATGGATGAGCCTGCTGGCTAATAGTTTTATGGGTTTTCTGGCGTTTGCAATGGGCTGGTTTGGCACACACAGTTATTCACGAGAAATTTTTTATGATTCACTCCCTTATCTTTTTTTTAATACGGCCCTCTATTTTTATACAACAATGCCGGATATTGAAGGAGATAAAAAATCCAACAAACACACTCTGGCAGTTGATTATGGAATCAGACCGCTAATATTGGCTGCTTTTGGACTTTATATTTTAAGCGCAATTATTGGAATCGTTTTAAATGATATACAAGCACTTTTTTTTATTATTTTATCATCACCGTTTTTTATTCTGACTATCAAAAAAATGGATGTTGACAGTGCGGTAAGAACAACAAAATTTTCAATTTTATTTTATGCTTTGGCCGTTTGCTTTAAAATACCGGCTTATTTTATGCTCATGGTTGTTCTTTTTTTCTTTACAAAATGGTATTTTAAAGCACGCTTTGATGTTAACTATCCTAATTTTGGGAATGATTAAAAATTTGATGCTGTGATTAGTAATTGGTGAATAGTCATTTGTGATTGGCGAATAAAAGTGTTAATATTTAGTTTGTATGAATCTCGTACTGTGTAATGGAGGAATAATGGTTTTTGGGAAAATAGATGAAGGATTACAAAAGACAAGAAAAGGTGTCTTCTCTAAGTTAACCCGTTTATTTAGTGCTAAACGTAAAATAGATGAAGAGTTATTGGATGAGATTGAAGAAATACTAATCATGGGTGATGTGGGAGTTGACACGACTTTATCCATCCTGGATCATATTCGCCTAAAAGTTAAAAAAGAGGGTTTTGAAACGGCCGATGAACTTGATGCTTTAATTAAAGAAGAAATTGCACAGCTTCTTGAAGTACTTCCGGAAACATTAGAAGGAGATAAACCATATATAATCCTGGTTGTTGGCGTCAATGGAAGCGGCAAAACTACATCCATTGCTAAACTAAGTTATTATCTTAAAAATAAAGGAAATAAAGTCTTACTTGCGGCGGGAGATACTTTTCGCGCAGCGGCAATAGAACAGCTTTCTCATTGGGCTGAACGGATTGACTGTGAGATTATCAAACATAAAGCTAATGCTGATCCGGCTGCTGTTGCTTATGACGCCGTGTCAGCTGCTATATCGCGCAATGCAGACTATTTGATTATTGATACTGCAGGGAGGCTGCATACCAAAGCCAACCTGATGGAGGAACTGTCGAAAATCAGCCGTGTCATCAAAAAACAGTTACCTGACGCGCCGCATGAAGTGATTTTGGTATTAGATGCCGGAAACGGGCAAAATGGTTTAAATCAGGCAAAAGAATTCATTAGAACATCTGATGTAACGTCAATTTTCCTGGCCAAATTAGATGGTACAGCAAAAGGGGGAATTGTTCTGGCCATAAAGGAAAAATTGGGCATTCCTGTAAAATATATTGGGTTAGGTGAGAAAGCTGAAGATATGGAGATTTTTAATCCAAAAGAATTTATTGAAGGATTATTTACAAAAGTATGAAAAAAATACATATTACAACGCTTGGATGTTCAAAAAATACTGTCGATTCCGAATGGCTAACGGGTTATCTTGAAACGAATCAATTTGAAGTTATTGATAATCCCAAGGAAGCTGAAGTTTTAATTTTGAATACCTGCGGGTTTATTAAAGATGCAAAAGAAGAATCGATTCAGGCCATTTTTGAAGCTCTTGAATTAAAGAAAAATGATCCTTCGAAAAAGGTTTTTGTTGCCGGCTGTTTATCAGAGAGATATCGTGATGAGATCGAGCAAGAAATTCCGGAAGTGGATGCTATATTTGGTACGGAAGACTATGTGAATATTCTTAAAGCGCTTGGCAAGGGTCATTCAGCAGCGGAGAATCTTCATAGAACCCGAAAACTGAGTACTCCTTCTCACATTGCTTACCTGAAAATTTCTGAAGGATGTGACCATACCTGCTCATTTTGTGCAATTCCGGAAATTCGTGGGGGACATAGGAGCAGGAGCAGGGAAAGTCTTCTTGAAGAGGCAAAATTATTATCAGATAAAGGTGTAAAAGAACTGATATTAATATCGCAGGATACAACTAGTTATGGGAACGATATCTATGGTCGCCAGGAAATAGTTCCTTTAATCAGGGCTCTCTCTGAGATTGATGGTATTGAATGGATTCGTGTGCTTTATTGGTATCCAACGAGCTTTCCATTGGACTTTTTAACTTTAATTAAGGAAAATAGTAAAATTTTACCGTATATTGATATACCATTGCAGCATATAAGTAATAATATTTTAAGATTAATGAGAAGAGGAGATACTAAGAATTCAATATATCGTCTAATTGATACGATGCGCAGTCGGATTCCGGAATTAACTATTAGAACAACGTTTATTCTTGGTCATCCGGGTGAAACGGATAAAGATTTTGACGAATTATATAAATTTATAAAAGATTTTCAATTTGACCGGCTTGGTACATTTATTTATTCAGATGAAGAACAGACGAAATCATATACTCTGACTAATAAAGTAGTACGGGATGTTGCTATAGAGCGTCAAAATCTAATTATGGAGATGCAGCAGGGGATTTCTTTGAAAAAAAATATGGCAAAGATCGGGTTGACAGACTTGGTTATAATTGATGATTTTAATCCATCAACTAATATCTTTGTTGCCAGAAGCATGCGGGATGCACCGGAAATTGATAATGAAGTTCTCATTAATGGCAAGATAAATGATCTTGCAATCGGCACATTTACGAAGGTGAAGATTTATGATGCAACCGAATATGAATTATATGGGAACATTTTATAGAGGGATTTGTAAAATAGTTGTAGTCAACTTTTGAGTTAAATACAAAAATGGATTTTCAAAAATGAAAAATTTATACTTTTTACAAAAATCAACACTGCTTTTACTTGTCATGATTACCGGCATAAACGGACAATATCTTGAAAATTCTAAATATAGTGGTGTCGGTATGCCCTATTTTGAGGTGGCTGTCTATCGCCAGTTTGCATTCGATAAAAAAAATAGTCGTGTTATAACAATATCTGATTTCCTGTACGATGATTTGACTTTCGAAAAGAGTGACAGTGGTGGTTATAATGCCGAAGTAAAACTTATTACTGCAATTTATAATGATAAAGACCGCATGGTTAACTCCCGCATAGTAAAAAAAACAATTACTCTGGATAATTTCAGCCTCTCGAACAGTCGAATTGATAAAGTATCGATTAATAATGAATTTCTGGTTGAACCTGGGAAATATGTTGTACTTTTTAAATCCATAGATTTGTTATCAGATGAACAAATACAAAGGAAAGTACAATTAGAAATCCCTGATTACTCGAAAGAAGACTTAAGTGTAAGTGATATTCGCTTATATCGTGATCTGGAAGTTGATTCTTTAGGGCGTATTATAAAATATGTACCGGCCTTTGGAAATAATTTTACAAATCGAATGACAACTTTCTATGCAGCGTTTGATATATTTTCAAAAGCAGATACAGTACCGGCTAATATCCGGCTTTCTCTAATTAATGAGGATGACGAGGCAGAAATAGATACAACTTTCAACAAAATCCTTACATCAACATTAACAATCCAGATAGTAAGTGTTGCTATCAGCAACTTGAAGCATAATGCTTATACTTTAAAAGTCATAGTAAAAACCAAAGAGGATGAAGTGGAAAGCAATCATTTTGTTTCTTTCTTCTGGACTGAAGTTCCCGGAACAGAGGAGGATATTGATTTAGCTTTTAGGCAGATGGCCTACATTGCCCAAAATGATTCGTTTGATTACTATGAAGATGAAAGTCTTGCTGAAAAGCAGTCTTTTTTTAAACGATATTGGAAACAACATGATCCTAATCCTGATACGGAAAAAAATGAATTACAAGATGAATATTTTAAGCGAATCAATCTTGCAAACGGGTGTTTTTCTGCCT
>JAUVIB010000333.1 GCA_030592985.1 Calditrichaceae bacterium
AGAGAAAGTATACATAGTTTGGGGTAAAATGAGTCATGAAAACAATAAACGCTGCCGTCATCATCATCCAAAACCCAGGCTATTGGCTATGCTCAATAATGATCGTAGTAAACTACTTACCGAAAGCGCCCCACGCTGGGGCAGCGCTGATCCGAATATTTCTTCTTACGGGTATTACGGAATTGAACTGGGTCATTTTGCAGAGTTAAAAAAAGGCGATGATTACACCATCAGGTTAATATGCCCGGAAACCGCTGAGACTGCCATAGTTAATGGTAAGATAGGCGATCTGCAAAAAGATGGTTTACAAAAAAAAGAAATTACTTTTACCAAAAGTAAATTACCGGTCATACCCGCTAATTTCAGAAAAGATGTTTGGGGCAGCGGTACGGAAATTCGTCTTTATTGGGATAAGATGCAAGATATGCGTTTTAATGTCTACCGCCGGGATTACCGCAAAAGCGCTGTTTATGAGCTTATTGCTGAAAATATTAAACAAAATTTTTATACGGATAAAAACATTTCCGGTGATAAAATTTATGGTTATGTGGTAACGGCAGTTGACGGGCAGAATCGCATGAGTATGCAAACCGTAGAACTGACCAATATTTTCGGTAGTGATTTTTTACCGATATGAAATATCCCGATCAGAACAAAACTTATGTGAAGGATCTGGCGCGGGTTATTGCCACTCAAAAGTCAATCAAGTTAAATAAAGGCCAAAGCAAACATATCCGTATTATGCGCGGTTTTGCCAAAGATGAAGCAGATTTGCAAAAAATATCAAAACAAGCTCAATCATTAATGAATGAAAAGTTAGACAAGTATCTTACGGCTAATGAAAAATTATTTTCAAATATTCCGCCATTGCAAATGGATGATCCCGACTTGCAAATGCTCTATTACAGCGCCTTTAATTTAATGCGCCAGGTGATGCTGCCTGCGGAAGAAAAAAGCAGCTATAATTATTATGTATTTTCACGTGAGCCAATTTGGGGCTGGGGACACGGCGGCCAGGTTTTCCATGAAAGTCTTACCATGTTTGCCTATGCTTTAATGGATCCGATTAGTGCAATGAATTCACAGCGGGTTTACAGTGAACGCCAATATGAGAATGGATATATTAATTACCGTACCGGTTCGTTTCTTGACGAAATCATTGAGCACGATGGCGATTTAACCTCATCCGCCCCTTGGTATGCCTGGCAGAACTGGGAAATCTACAAAATTACAAAAGACAAGGATTTTCTCAAAGAGATGTACGAATCCAGCAAAAAGTTTTACAATTTTTATGTATCCAACCGTGATAAGGATAATGATGGATTGTGTGAATGGGGTGGACATGGCGTTTTGGAATGCGTGCGTGACGGACTGGTTGCCGTTTGGACTGAAGTGGGCTGGCCGGCAAATTTTGAAGCGGTAGATCTTAATTGTATGCTGGTTAAAGAGGAAAACTCCTTAGCGGATATGGCCAAAGAACTTGGATACGAAGATGAAGCCAAAAACTGGAAGCTGAAAGCGGAAACCAGGGCAGAACTAATCAATAAAACATTTTGGGATGATCAAACCGGCTTTTACTACCAGGTTGATAAAAAGGATCATGACTTTACCTTTAAAAATGAAAATGATTTAAAGCGTCAGGAAATAATCGGCTTTTTGCCCATGTGGGCCGGAATCGCCTCTAAAGAACGGGCGGCAATATTAATGAAAACGCTGACCGATACTTCAAAATTCTGGCGTAAATACGGTGTGCCCTCTCTTGCCGCAGATGATTCATATTATAATGATAAAGGTTATTGGAACGGCCCGGTTTGGGTTGAATGGGATTATTTTATTATGGACGCTTTAATCCAATACGGTTATAAAGACGAAGCAAAAGAATTAGTGAAAAGGGTAGCCGCCAATATGGTTGCTCAACTGAAAAAAGACCACAACCTGTGGGAATTTTACAGCCCGGATGAACAGTGGGCCGGTTATCATAAAACATATATCTGGGCGGGAATCATTAATCGAATGCTTATAGATGTGGCTAAATTGACTGATAAATAAAAAGTCCAAATTATTTTGTTTCAGAGGGTTTTTACATCCCCTTAATCCCCTTTTCTCAGGGTTTTGCAGAATAGGGTGAAAATACCTAAAATCTGTCATTCCTGCATGTTTTAAGCAGGAATCTAATACTTTCTGGCATAGATTCTCCCAAGGGGATACCTATGGCACCGATAGGAACATTCGGGAATGACAAACTGCAACACCCTGTTCTAAGGGGAAATTTGTTTGGCCTGACACGGCTATGGGGTTAGGGGTGGGTTATCACTATGATGAACCCAATATCCCACTAGTATCTGAAGTTTTATGTAAGATAAGATTTGAATTATGAAAATATTTTTATACATAAACATTTTATTGTTTTTAGTCTCAGGCTCTATCTTTGCTCAAGATTTGCAATCTATTCAGTTGAGTGAAGAGAAAGGTCTAAGAATTTCGCATGTGCTGACAGCGAAATATGATATCCTCAAACTATCCAAACCTCTTGCTCTCTTTTCATTTCAAAGTGAGAACCGGCTCCTATTCTCAGATGAAGCGGATATAAAAAAGTTTAATGACCATCATTTTGCACTGGAATGGGATAAAGAAATTCACGCCGAAATTGAAATTGTAAAACATTCACGCCCTGGCGCTCTTCTATATTTAACAATCCGGAATGTGGGACAGGATACTATTGTATTGAATAATGTTGTGCCTTTCGGACAAAAGGACGATCACATTTATATCACCGGAAGCGGCCCCTGGTCCCTGGCGCGTACCAAATTGTTTCGTCCCGGGAAAGGACCGCTTGGCGTCATCCTGCCTGATAATGCCTGGGAAATGGGATATGCTTCTTATCCAGTAGATGAAAACTGGACACTGGCAGCGATAGCCCGGCGTAAGGAAATCAATCAAGGGAAAAAGCGCCGCTACGATACACATCTTTATCCCGGTGGCGAGGTGACTTATCATATTTATATTGACCGCTTTCAAGGCTCCTGGCAAAATGGATTGAAAATGATGTTTCAGGAAAGATACCTGTATGATCTGGATACGTTTGATAACTCCATGTTTAAGCGGGAAGACCTGAAATGGATTCGTCATAAATATACAATGGCTTTGCAATTCGGCTGGGACCATGAATTTTATGACGCCCAAAAGGGTGGTTATAGAGTTACTGAGTATCTCGATATGGGTAAACGATTATTCGGCGGTTGGGATGTATTTGGTCTTTGGCCAACCTGGCCAACATTAGGTATTGACCAGAGAAATCAATGGGATTTATATAAAGACCTGCCGGGCGGATTAGAACAAATCAAACAAATATCAGGGAAGATGCAAAGTGAAGGTACAAAATTCTTTATTGCCTATAATCCCTGGGATAAAAGCACGCGGCAGGTTGATCCATATAAGGGAATGGCTGATTTAATACGAAATACAAATGCCAACGGCGTGATATTAGATACACGCGGAAGTTCCAGTTATGAATTGCAAAAAGCCGCTGATAATGTAAAAACCGGCGTTGTAATGTACAGCGAGGGGATGGCTGTGCCAAAAGATATGCCGGGTATTGTATCCGGACGTGTGCACGACGCCATCTTCCTGCCCCCGCCGCTTAATTTAAACAAATTGATTAAACCCGATTTCACTATTTTTCGGGTTTGCCAATTAAGCCAGGGGCGCTTGCATCGTGAGTTCGCAATTTCTTTTTTCAATGGTTATGGTATTGAGATGAATATCTTTGCGCCCGGCCGTCCCGATTGGATGGAAGAAGAATATTTGTACTGGGGGAAATTGGTTGAAATCTTACGTGAAAATTCAGTAGCATTTTTAAGCCGGAATTGGACGCCGATTGTTCCAACAATAAAAGATAGCATCTGGGTAAATAAATGGCCTGTCCAAAATAAAATACTTTACACTGTTTACAGTTTGTTAGCAGAAGGTTTTAACGGACCATTATTCGAAGCATCGTTTAGTGCGGATTCACATTACGTGAGTTTGTACCATCATGAAGAAATACATCCCGATACAATAAACGGAAAGACCTATGTGAGCGCTAAAACGAATAGTTTCGATAAATCATGGCTGGGAACGCGCAGAGAAGGCAATGTGGATTGTATCGCTCAATTTCCAAACCTGCTTCAGGTGAAGCTTAAAGATGACTCTTTGTTTTTCGGGGCTTCCGCTGGAAAAAAAATATTACTATGGGCCGGCGAACCTTCCTATCAGAATAAAGCGCTTGAATTTTTGGTACGGGAAAACAGGGTGAAATTAAGAGATTTGTTTGACCGTTACCAGGGAAAATATGTGCTGCAATTAATGGGTGATAACGAATTATTAGATGAACGAGTATTATTTGTTAAGCCTGGTTCGCCACAGTTGATTAGCCGTGTAATTCGAACCAAAACCATATCTGAAAAGCCCGGGGGAATGGTAAAAGTAAATGGCGGGAAATATATTTTTAAAGTTCATAAAAAGGAAAGTTTCATCTCGTATCCGGATTATTCGGCTGGGAAAGAAGTGAAAGTGAAATCATTTTAT
>JAUVIB010000122.1 GCA_030592985.1 Calditrichaceae bacterium
AAATTAAGCGATATTTAACCCAATTTATTATTGATGACTTAGATGAAAAAATGGTTTTTATTGGCGGAGCTCGCCAAGTAGGGAAAACCACCTTGGCGCGAGACCTCATTTCAAAATCTTTCAAAAATTTTTCATACTTTAATTGGGATCACCGAACCGATCGAAAAAAAATACTTTCAATGGAACTGCCGGGGAACTCAGAATTATTAATTTATGATAAAATCCACAAGTATAAAAAATGGAAGAATTATATAAAAGGTATTTATGATCAATATAAGAAAGAATATAAATTTATTGTAACCGGAAGCGCCAGATTAAATATTTTCCGAAAGGGCGGTGATTCTTTAATGGGTAGATACCATTATTATACGTTACATCCTTTAAGCCTGCCTGAAATAATAAACATATCAAATAAAATAGAGATTTTTAAGGAAATTCCTCTAAACCAAAACCATTATTCCGAATTTGAAAATCTATATGAATTCGGCGGTTTCCCTGAAATTTTCATAAAACAAAACCAAAGAGCGCTGAGGCGATGGCATAATGAACGTATTGAAAGACTTTTTAAAGAAGAAATCAGAGATATTACTGCAATTCGCGATATTGGAAGTTTACTTTTATTAGCAGAAATTTTACCGTCAAAAGTAAGCTCATTACTATCAATAAATTCAATCAGGGAAGATCTTGAAGTCAGCCATCGCGCAGTTAAGCTTTGGGTAGAAACATTGGAATATTTTTACTATATTTTTCGGGTTTACCCTTTCCACAACGATTCAATTCGCTCTTTAAAAAAAGAAGCGAAATTATACTTAACAGATTGGTCGGAAATAGAAAATGAGGGTGCACGCTTTGAGAATATGGTAGCGTGTCATTTGCTGAAACTTGTTAATTTTATGAAAGAATATAATGGCTATAAATCCGAATTATTTTTTTTACGGAATATTGACAAGAAGGAAGTTGATTTTCTGGTGACAGTCGACAAAAAACCTTGGTTCTGCGTAGAGTGTAAATTAAGTGATGAATCTATTTCTCCCACCATTCACTATTACAAAGATCGTTTGAACATTCCTTTCGCATACCAAGTTATTAAAAAAAAGAATGTTCATAGTCTGAAAAAGGGAATTCATGTCGTGTCTGCTGACAGATTTCTTGCCGCTTTGATATAAAGGGAACTTAATAACGATCAATATAACCACTGCTGGTGGGATGTTTGGTTAATTTTATATCTTGCAGTACAGAAGATTTAATATTGATCTTAAAACCATAATATCCGATTAACGGCTGCCAGTCAAAAGCCATTTCCCAACAGTGCAGATCACGATATATATTGATATTCTGCATGGTCATATTTTGATTTTCAAGATCAAAACGTGTATTCCAACCCAGTTTCCAGTTTTTTGTAATCTGCATATTCAAGCGCAGCGATAAATCGATCCGCTGAGTCTGATTATAAACATTAGCCTTGTTGAGAGAATAATTAACATTAAATGAAACCGACCATGGTACGGAAAGTTTTTTTGTCTGTTCTTCATAATTATATCTTTCCTGCTGAACATAACCGGTGTTAAGATTATCTAACCATTCGTCATCTTTTTCACGTTTTTTATCTTGATCTTCCTTCGATTTTTCATCCTCTTTGCCGCCAAAAGTTTTATTATTGATTGTCATGCCGAAAGAGGTCGTCAAACTAATCAGTCTCGGAAGTTTCCCCTGAGACAGCAAAAATTTTGCACTTTCTCCGCTTCCGGACAAGCCGGGTTCATAAAAACTATGACGGGTCGTTACGGAAATATTCTTATTCATGATTTTTGTTCTAAATTGACTTGAAAGCTGATTCCATTGTATGCTGTCTGCCAGAAAATCGTAATTGGTGGAAAAATTAGCCGTCAATAAATCGAATTTTTTTTCCATACCCTCTTCATCAATCGTTTTTCCCTGAAAGAAATTCCCCAAACGAATAGACATGCTTCTCCGTGAGCGGGTTGGCGTACTACCGAAAGCTGATTTTTGAAAACGGTCAATTTTATGAATATTCCCGGTGCTGTCGGCCACTTCTGTAAAATATCCGTAAAAAGGATCTGAAAAATCCGGAGCAAAATTAAAACTAATTGCCGGTTCCAATTTGTGGCGAATATATTTGAATGTGCCCATATTTATATGAAACAGCCCGTACATATTTGTCTTGGCGCCAATACTAAAATTAAAAGTATGCCTCGCGGCGAACTGCTTTACCTGGGTTTGTTCAATTATTCCAGTAGCTGAATCATACTCAGCTTCGGTAACATCGTTAATCCAATCCTCCGTATACGATAAACTTGGAGTAATATTTAAATATTTAAATACCTTTTGCGGGGCAGAAAAACTTAGGTTATGACGCCAGCCCGCCTTTAGTTCATCGGTGAAAGTATCCAAACTATCATCAGGGATATGAGCGCCGGTATTTCTTAGTGAACTATTATAAGAAAAATAGACTTTTTGATACCACGCTTGTTTACCGCTCGACCTTTTCCCTGTAATTGTTTCGTACATACTCGTTTGCGAGCGGTTAAAAGAGATATTCGGCAATGTGTAATCAATTCTTCCCGTTTGCAGATTATAGATGTGGCTCATATTAAGAGTCATACTACTTTTAATTCCTCGCCATGATTTCCTGGCGGTAATATTCGAAGTTATATTTTGATTTAAACGGTTTTGAGCGTTAGGCGACGTATCCGTAATAAAAGTCCCGTCACTTACGAACCGACCTGATCCGGAGATAGTAAATGTGGGGTCAATGGTTTGGCTATGGTTAAAACCAAATTGCCAGCGTTCACTATGCTTGCCTGTTGTGGGATCATTGGGATAATATTCCCCGTACATCGAACCTTTCAATTTATAACGCAGAGCATAATTAAAGCGTCCGCTATAAGTAAATCCCAGTTTGTCATAAAAATCCGTCAAAAAAGTAGCATCCATATAATCATTAATGGCCCAGTAATAACCCATATTACGCAAATATTGACCACCATACTGATTCTCCCCGAAAGTGGGCACCACAATACCGGAGTGACGGCCTCGTTTATTGGAGAATACACCGAATGGAATTGCAAATAAGGGAACGTCGGCTATATAAAAATAGATGGGTTTTGCCACAACTTTATCTTTAACAATCACACGCATTTCAGAGCTTTTAAAATAATAATGCGGGTTATCAATATTATCACAACTGGTGAAATAACCGGTTTGAATGATAAATGTACTGTCCGCCAGTTTATATATCTTCTCCCCGTTATAGTATCCGGGCTCCATTTCAGTATGACCATATTCGATCTTTCCCCGTTTTGTTCCAAAATCATACTCGATAAATCGCCCCTCAATGGGTTTTTCACCTTTTTCAGAAAAGATCGGCGTTCCCCGGTAATGCAAATTACTATCAGCGTCTACAGAATCCATAACTCCTTCAGCATATAATTTATTTTTCCGACGATCCATGCGGATTTTTTCGGATGTTAAGGTCATAGTAAGATATTTTATCTCGGCATTACCTTCAAGAAATATTTCATTGCCACCATTGCTTATGCGGATTTTTTCAGCTTTATAGAAAACCGGTCCCTCCAACTCTGCCTCTTTTTTATCATTCATAGAAAGACTATCCATTTCTACAGAATCAACAGATGAAGTAAAATACAGGGAATCACTATAAGCAAGAGAATCTTCCTGGGCATAAACCGGTATGATCATCAATAATAGAAAAAATATATTTAAAAGAAGTTTGTTCAATTCGATTTATCTCTTATAATGTAACCGCTATTTAAGAATTTATCCTGCCAATTTTATAGTATCAGAATTTCTTCTTCCTTCTTCTCCCATTAGGAGGCCTTTTGCCCCGACTTAGTTGGGGGCAGGCTACGTCAAAGACGGGCAGGCATGGGTATTCCTATGGAAGGACAACTTAAAAAGACCTTCTTTTCTTACCTATTCCTAAATCGGATTTTCCCCCTTTCCTTATTTTTGTTAGGGAAAGGGACGGGGATAGGGTAATTTAAACGGAACATCGATTGTTTTCCAAACAATCATATTTAACACACTTTATTCTTTCAAAAAAGCTATGTTTCGGCAAGCTCAGCACAGGAAGGCAAATTCTCACTTTTCGCCCCTAAGAGATTAACGTTTGATTGTCCTGAGTCCACATTACTTACGGATATACAATTACCGCTTATGTAATTTACGTCTTTTATTTCGCGCTTTACCACTTGGTTTTGCATGCCGCATACTCAAATCCGGTAATACTCTTTTTTTACGGTCGCTAATGTTTTCAAGCAGTATAAAATCAATTTTTTTCTTTTCCAAATCAACATTATCAACGCGTACCCTTACTTCATCAGCAAGACGGATCATATTTTCAGTATCCCGCCCAATCATGGAATAGGTTTTATCGTCAAAAATATAGAAGTCATCAGTTAAACTTGCCACGGCAACTAATCCTTCAATGAGGTTGTCTTGTAGTTCTATAAAAACCCCAAAAGACATCACTCCGGAAACAATACCCGTAAACTCTTCCCCAAGATGCTTTTGAATATATTCCAACTGTTTAATTTTTATAGACTCCCGTTCAGCTTCTACTGCGAGACGTTCTGTTTTAGATGATTGTCGGGCAATTTTTTCAATTTTCTGGGATACTTTTGTCAACCCTTCCGTGGGTTTATCGGAATTAAAATATTTTTTCAGAAGGCGATGGACCGTCAAGTCGGGATAGCGCCTGATGGGTGATGTAAAATGGCTATAATCCGTAAAAGCGAGTCCGAAATGTCCGATATTTTTTTCCGAATAGATGGCCTTCATCATGGAGCGTAAGGTGACTTCCTGTACGAGTAGTTCTTCTTTGGTCCCTCTAATGGAATTATGAAGTTTCTGGAAAAATTTTGGTGAAACCGAAGTTTGTGGTTTAAATTTAATCTGCAATGCATGAAGAAATTCATACAATTTTTGCATTTTATCAGGTGATGGGTTTTCATGGATTCGATAAATAAACGGCAATTTAAGCCTAAGCTGTTTACTGAGTTTTTTCACCTCAACTGTGACAGCCTGGTTAGCAGCCAGCATAAATTCTTCGATTAATTTATGGGTACCGAGTCTTTCCCGCGGTAAAATATCTACAGGTTTACCTTTCTCATCAAGGACAAAACGGACTTCAGGTGTTTCAAAGTCGATCCCTCCTTTTTCATAGCGCTTTTTCGATAATTTTTTGGCAAGAGCATCCATAACCAACAGATTATCCCGTAAGGGATCATTAATCTCTCCGTTAATTATTTGCTGTGCTTCCTGATAATTAAAGCGCCTCGCACTATGGATCACCGAGGGCGATATTATTGTTTTAACTACCGTAAGATTATTATCCAATTCCATAACACAGGAAAAAGTTAAGCGGTCTGTATCAGGTTTTAAACTGCATAATTCATTGGAAAGATATTCGGGCAGCATAGGTATAACCCGGTCTACAAGATAGACGCTTGAACCGCGGCGAAGCGCTTCTTCATCAACCAAACTGCCTTCCCGCACATAATGGCTTACGTCGGCAATATGAACGCCAAGCCGCCAATGTCCATTATCCAATTTTTCTAATGAAACGGCATCGTCAAAATCTTTAGCGTCAACCGGATCAATAGTAAAACAAATTGTATCACGAAGATCAAGCCTGTTATCAATATCTTTTTTTTCGATTTCGGATGAAACTGTGCCTGCTTCCTTCTCCACCCGCTCTTCGAACTTTACCGGTATATTATAAGAATATGCCACACTAACCACATCAATACCGGGTGTATCCGCATCACCGAGGATTTCCACCACAGTCCCTTCCGGGTTATGCTGATTTTTTTCCCAACGATCAAACGACACCAATACTTTTTGTTCTGGCTGTGCACTTAGAGAATTATCTTCATGCACCAAAATATCCCTGGTAATTTTTTGATCATCGGGAACAACGTAAGCGTAATATTCTGTTTTATGATACGTTCCCACAATATATTTCCGAAAACGTTTTGCAATTTTTTTTACAAATCCTTCCAGGCGCTTACCACGTGAAGCTGAATATAATTGTACCTCCACAATATCACGATCAAAAGCTGTATTCAAATTAGGCTGAGAAACAAATATTTCGATATCCTCACTCTCAACATATACGAAACCGAAACCAGATCTGGTAACCCTTAGTTCGCCAATCCATTGCTTGGATTTCTGCGGGAAAGCATAATGTCTTTTTCTCACATGAATAATTTGCCCCTCTTTAGCCAACCCCACAATACTATCCATAAAAAGATGAAAATCCTGTTTACGCATACCCATAGCATTACTGATATCCAGCCGGTTTACCGGTACACCCGGATTTTTTTTTAAAATATTTAGAATTGCCTTTTGTAATTCGGCTACTTTTTTTGTTTTTTTCACTACTTATACTCCTATTATTAATACCCGTGGAATTCCATTCAGATCCTTACGAATATTTATTTTTGAAAATTTAAATTGAGCGGCGAGATCCACAATTAATTCATGCTGTGATCCGCTTAACTCTATAATCAGATATTGCAAACCGGAAAAATAATTCCCCGAAGCTATCTCAAGTAATCTTGTATAAAAGGACATCCCATTGTCGTTATCGGTTAAAGAGATCGCCGGCTCATAATTTTTTACTTCCGGTGACAAAGAATCCATTTCGTCTTTTGCAATATACGGCGGATTGGATAACAATACCGTGATATTTCTGGGAAGCGGTTCCTTCCAATCCTGAAAAATATCATGCTCTACAAATGCAATATCTCCCGGTTGCATACCCTCGGTATCAGCCTTGACCAACAACTTGGTATTAAGTTCGTTTAAAACAGCATTCCCCATGGCAACCTTTAGAGCGAGCTGAGAGATATCTGTCCCATAAAAAATCCCTTGCGGCCATAACTTTGCCAAACTAATAGGGATGCAGCCGCTGCCTGTCCCGATATCTAAAAAAATCGGAGTACCGGTTATTTCAGCTTTCATATCCAACACTGTTTCAATAAGAATTTCCGTTTCCGGACGGGGAATTAATACATCACGGGTAACTTTAAATGGAAATCCCATAAATTCTGTTTCGCCCATGATATACTGCGGAGGTTCATGAAGCGAGCGCCGTTTAATCTTTTCCCTGTAATCATCTAATTCTTCTATTGAAAGGGGACGCTCAAAGGCCATATATAACTCAACCCGGCTCATATTAAGCGTATGACCCAGTAATAATTCTGCATTTAAGCGCGGATTTTCTATCCCTTTATCCCTTAGATATTGATCCGTTTTCTTTAATAAATCTATAACTTTCCAGTTTGCTGTCATCTTTTTATTTCTATTTTTTATATAATTAAGTAAGTTTTGAATATTTTCATTAAATTGCAATAAAAATATGGGTTTTCCTTGACTTAAAAGTGAATTATTTGTAATTGTTTATATATTTCACATATGATGGTTTAATTTCGATTCTGAAAGGTGTACTATGGCCGCAGAAATTCAGCATATTTTTTTAGATAACCCGCAAACCCGCTTAGTCAGCCAGGCTGTAAATATTTTACAAAACGACGGCGTCATTGTCTATCCCACAGATACTATTTACGGCCTGGGCGCCGATTTGTTTAATAAAAATGCCATGACGCGTATATTCCGAATAAAAAAAACGAGTAATCATAAATTACTAAGTTTTATCTGTCCCGACTTGAAAGATATATCCAATTGGGCAATTCTCACCGATGACGCTTATAAAGTTATGCGGCGAATTACACCCGGACCCTATACCTTTATTCTGCGGGCAAGTAAGCAGGTCCCAAAAATCCTGCTGCAGAAAAGGAAAACCGTTGGTATCCGCATTCCCGATTCAATTGTTGCTCAAAATTTATTAAAAGAACTGGGACGCCCGCTTTTAAGCACCAGTGTTCCGCAGGGTGAAGACGGATATTATACCAATCCGCAGGAAATCGCTGAAAAATATAATAACGATATTGATTTGATTCTTGACGCCGGAGTTATGTTTAACCAACCCTCAACAATTATTGATTTTTCCGGTGATGAGCCGGTTGTTATCAGGGAAGGCGCCGGAGATATTGATGCACTCTATTAAAACATCAAAGATAAATTTATACCAAGTTTATCAGCAAGCAATTTACACAAAATATTGAACTTGATTCAATAAATTACT
>JAUVIB010000388.1 GCA_030592985.1 Calditrichaceae bacterium
ATCGATATAATTATGAAAGCGGCCCATCCAATACGCCTCGAGATAACCAACGCCGCCTATTTCCGCCCGTTCGGCGCTGCCATTTTCTTCCTGTAAAATAAGGGAAGTATCATCCCAGGTTTGACCATTATCATGGCTGACATACATTCCCGCCGGTGTCCCGATATAAATATCATCAGAATGCCTTGGAATCCAGATTGCTCCAACTCTTGGGATATCCAATCCTGTATTATTAATAGTCCATGTCTTTCCGGCGTTGTGGGTAATTGCCACGCCGTTTCTTAAACGTCCAAACCAGATATCCGGATTTTTATGACTTACTTTTATATCCGAAATGGGGAATTTTTGTAAAAGGGCAAAATATTTTTTTAAATCTTCTACTGGTAGTTTTCCAACCATTTTACCCCCTTTAAGCCAGTCTAATAACGGAGTTAACTGACGGACAACTGGGGACCAGGTTCTTCCGCCATCTTCACTTACGCTGATTAATATTCCTGAAAACTGCCATTCTGAAATTGAGATAGCCCTGAATATTCTGTTATTACTTGTTCTATCAACTTTAATCCATAACGGTTTTCCCGGCAATGCTTGTATATCACTAAATCCCCGTATACGAACAGGCGGCTTTGGTGAGGTCCACTCTGCCTCTCCATAGGTTTTAGTATATAATCCATCCTGTGTCAACATATATAATTCTTCTGTCTCACCCCGTGGATCAACGGCAAAAGTCTTAAACATACCGGAAGGTGTTTTGCCGCTAATTAAATCCCATTGTGTTCCCATGGCCCGTTCACCGAAATCTCTATTTTTAAAAATTCCATCGGCATTGGTAGCATACATAATATGAGAATTTTCAGGATCAATGGAGATATGATCAAATGATAAGTTGGCGCCTTTATCCCATGTTCTCCCGCCGTTAAAAGACCGAAATAAACCTTTAGAGGTTGCCGCAAAGATTAGCCACGGATAATCGGGAGATATCAGAATATCCTGCACACCGCTTAACGGCTCAATCAAATGCCAGACCTCCCCTTTGGTATTACTCCAGTATGCATGACCACTATTATCAACAGCAAACTGCACATAGGGATCATCCGCTGAAATTTCTAATATTTTTACCGCGCGACTTGTCCATGCATCCAGTCTGTACGGACTACCTTTCCACTCATATTCATTATCAGAAGCACGTTCATATACCGGTAGAGGATTCAACGCTTCTTTTCGGCCGTTATGCTCGATAAATTCAATATCCTCCCGGATACTATTCATTTTTGGTTGAAAAACCCGGCAGGTTGGGAAGGTCTGTAAATTCCAAATGGAACCCTCGGAGTCGCCATATTCTTCGCCTAACACAGCATGGTAGATAAAATTATACCAGGATTGTTTATCATCTTTATGAACTTCCCAGGAATCTTTAACACATTTTTTATAGAATGCCAGCAAATCTTTATCTTTTTCAATAATATTTAGTAGATACAGATCGCTTAATAAATGATCCGTATCGTCCCAATTGCCTCTTGCCGGTCCCATAATACTTTCATCAGAATCCTTAAACGTACGATAACCGAGTGCATCTACCCAATGATCATGAAGCTTTTTCACTTTCTTATTGCCGGTTATCAGAGATGCAATTTTAAGGCCGGTTGTAGCAAGCAGCGAACCACCACTCGGGCGGGTGTTGCCGCCTAATCCACGCCAGCCGCCGATCAATTCGGTACTGATCTTTTTCCCATCAACGTGCATGACCATCAGATTGTGTTTAAGATGTGCCCAATTGGACATATTGCTTACAATCTCTTTTATAGTCTCTTTCTGTTTTTCATCAGCTGCCAGAAAATAGTAAAATCCTAATCCCCGAAAAACCTGATCATAATTATGATGACTGGGACCTCCGCGATAACGCAGATAAGAAAGATCACCCACACCCTGTTTCCACAAATCACGTGTGCCGCTTTCGCCGCCCGGTTCTTCACGCTCACCGTAAGTAATACCATGGCCTAAAGCAAATCCACGAGCGAGATAGCCGGCTTGACCACTGACCAGGGAAAGTTTTCGAATACCTGAAATAACCTCATTGGCTCTTTCATAGGCTTTTTTATATTCAGGACTATTCTCTCCATATTTCTTTTTCAAAAAAGCTACACGAAAAGCCTCTGCCGTAAGCAGGTTGCCTGTCCAGGATGAACTATGTGCGATATTAGATAAACCTGTAGTTCCCTGATCCACATACCAACCTTCGGGAAGTTCACCGGTTGTATTAATGATTTTCCAGGCATCCTCCTGCGATCCTGCGTAATATTTGGGCGGCGTTAAACGAACGGAAGAGGGATAAATTCCTTCGATATTATGACGTTCTTCTGTGTTTTTTTCGAAATATTCCGCTTTATCCTGCAGAGATTTTTTCCAGCTTCCACGATCATGATAATCTCCTGCTTTTAAACTTACCAATGTAAAGATCAACAAAGTAAGAATTGAAACGGTAATTTTTCCCATTTGTAACATGATTTTTCTCCTTAATTATTAGTATAGGAATTCCAAATTTGTAAATTATAGTTTTAATTTTTGTATCAACTATATTTTCTGTCTTTTTAGTAAACATGCATTGCTTCCCATGCTCTAATTTTAGGGTTCTATGTTGATGAGTGGGTAATTAAAATCGAGCCACAGATTAACACAGATAAAAAAATGTTGTCTATTTGACTAAAAATAATCAAGTTTATCAACATCATTATATACATGGTTAATAAATAAATCATTTTGTAAAGTTGCCTGTTTAATATAAAACGAAAAAACTGAAAAAATACTTAAATTGTGCGATTTTTGTAATAAGTATTGTAATTTCTCCTTTATACCTTTGGTGATAGTGCCAAAGGTATCCCGTTGGCTTGTCCCTTGGGGAGAGAGTCTATTGGACAACAAATTAGTAAAACCAGAAAGCCTTAAGGTGGCTGAGCTTGTCGAAGCCTCGTCGCCCCTTCGACAAGCTCAGGGAGCTTATTCAATGCCAAGTTTTTTATTATAAAATCTGTGTCAATCTGTGGCTAAATAATTCTTTATTATCATCTACCCATACAAAACGACCTAGATCCAATTTTAAGGAAAGGGGCCGGGGGATAGGGTCATAAATTGGACATAATTCCACCAGTTAACATATTAATATTAATTAATTCGTTCAGACAATAAATAAGTTCTATATTAGTTGTATTTCCCAAAAAATAACTTATAGGGTGGTATTGATTGTTTTGCTAAATTTGGGCCTTCAATATAAATATTTATTGATTCAGATCCCGTATTTTCATAATAGAGAACTTTTATAAAATGACGGCCTTTTTTTAAGTAAATTTTACCTTTATCCACCTTTTTCACCGAATAACCGGCATTATCCACTACAACTCTGGTGTCCAAATAGAGAACGCTGCCATCATTGGCTGAAGAGTAAAAGATATATTCTCCGGCCTGATCAATTTCAAGATTACTCTTAAAAATGATTGCGATATGATCTTCACGTTTTTCAATTTTTTTTACATGAAATTGATACGTTCTTCCACTGGATACCGGTTTTAAATTATTTAGATCCGGTTTCTTATCCCACATTCCTTCATATACCGTATAATCAATACCATTTATTAAGGGATCAACAAAATTTACGGATATACTTTTTACAAAACTTGGCAGAAATCCATCTTTATATCCAATTGTTTTTACAATAGTGTTTTTATTTAATTCAAAAGGACCTTTATATTTTATGGATTGTTGATCGGGTATGCTTCCGTCAATTGTATAATAAATATCTGCATCAAGGGTAGCTGAGTTAATAAAAATTTTCGCCTTTTGCGGTTTGAGAAAAAGAGTATCATAGGGCATAATGATCGG
>JAUVIB010000118.1 GCA_030592985.1 Calditrichaceae bacterium
AAGAATTCAATAACAATTCGTTGGGAATGTGACAGTCAACTCCTCTTTTGGGTAAAATACGGATCCGAGAAATCACTCTCCTCAAGTGTAGAAGGAATTTTAATCGGAACTAAGGAAGATCATTTTTTATATGAGGCAAATATTAACGGCTTAATCTCCGGTAAATATTATTCCTATCAAATTAATTCAGAGAGTGTCAAAAGCACGATTAATATATTTAAATGCAATTTACCGGAAAACAAGCCCGTAACTTTTGTCATTACGGGAGACAGCCGCTCCCGTCCGCAGGTTTTCGGAGCAATTGTAGAGCATGTGAATCAACTTAATCCCGATCTGATTATAAGTATGGGAGATTTGGTAATAGAAGGGGGCGATTATGCCCAGTGGAACCGGTATTATTTTAATGTCGCTAAAAATGTGATCAATCATATCCCACTTATTCCGGCGCTTGGCGACCATGAAGCGGATGAAATTGATGGGGATGAAGGCGTTCTCTTTACCTATTTTTTCCTTCCTCATCAAGATCATAAAAAACTATGGTTTTCGTATGATTATGGAGACGCCCATTTTGTTGCCCTGGATTATCGCTATCCTGAAAGTGAGGAGATGATAGAATGGTTTAAAAAGGATATGAAAAACTCCCGGGCTAAATGGAATTTTGTTTATATGCACCGACCAAGTTATAATCTTGGAGGGCACCGTTCCGCCTGGGGACGTGAAGTATGGCCAAAACTATTTAGTGAAAATAAAATTGATATAGTGTTTGCGGGCCATTCCCATCTTTATGAGCGTTTTTATCCGATTCGGCCACAAAGCGAGCAAACGGCCTGGGCGGTTACCTATATTACTACCGGCGGATCCGGCGCCTCATTATACAAAACAGGTCAAAGCCCCATGATTGCTTTTACCCAATCCATCCATCATTACATGGTTATTAAAATAAACGGAAATCATCTTGATCTAAAAACGTATATAACAGATGGTTCTGTTCTTGATAAAATTTCCTGGACAAAAAATAGCAAAAACTTTAAGGCGCTTATCAAACCACAGGATGAATTGGATATTGTCAGCATGTTTATGAACGCAATTTCCAGACAATTAGAGCGCTTACCTATGAAGGAGATACCGGCTTCCATAGAGATGAAATTGGCTCCGGTCTTTTGCAGGGAAGATCTTCATTTTGACATTTCCCTGACTGATGAATCACAAAAACATTATGAAATGGAAGCAGTAAAAGGTATAATTAAAGGCCAACTGCCTTTAACCGTTATGATAAATATTTATGCGAAAGGAGATATGACCGTCTCCAAATGGGGTGATATTCGTCCGGAGCTGCATTTACAGGTTAATTATAAAACCAATAAATTTAAGGGATATATCCTGGGAAAAGATATTGAATACAGAGCCTATTAATATTTTTATTAAATTGTTTATTGATTTAGTTAAGTCTAATTTTATAAGTACTTAAAAAATTAACTGTTGCAATCCTAAAATCGGTAAAAAAGACTGGAAAATAGTACAGACAGGGCATGCCCTGTCTCAACAAAAGAGAATAGCTCAGTCTCAACAAAAGGGATTAAACCTGTCCCAACAAAAAGGCAGAATTCAACCTGCTCAAAAATGGCTTAAAGACCGCAAAGGTCGACAACTAAACTTTGAAGATATTTCCCATTATCAGAAAATAATTGTCGCTCTTACTGAAACAGATAGATTAATGAACGAAATTGATAAAATTAACATTGAATAACTTTGAAAGAGTAAATTAATATGAAAACATATCTTGATTGTCTCCCTTGTTTTATGACTCAGGCATTACGCGCAGGACGTGTCGCCACTAATGATGAACAAAAAATAAAAAAACTATTAGATGAAATCGGTTCATTAATCCATAAAATTCCAATGGAACAAACACCGCCGGAAACAGCAACGATAATTTATCAAAAAATCAGTGAAATTACCGGAAATCCGGATCCGTACAAAGAGGTAAAAGAAGAAAATATCAAACAAGTACTACATCTATATGCGGATTTAGAACAAAAGGTGAAAACATCTGACGATCCACTCTTAACATCTCTTCGGCTGGCAATTGCGGGCAATGTTATCGACCTTGGAGTGAACAAGAAATTCAATATTATCGAAGATGTTGAAAAAATTCTGTACCAGGAATTTGCTATATTCGACTATGACTTATTTAAGCGGGAACTAAAAGCAGCAAAAGAGATTCTATACATCGGAGATAATTCCGGAGAAGCGGTTTTCGATAAATTATTGATTAAAGAATTAGGAAAACCTGTCACATTCGTAGTTCGGGAAGTTCCCATAATAAATGATATTACTGTGAAAGAAGCAAAGCGGATCGGAATTGATAAAATCGCCAAAGTTATTTCATCCGGCACCATAGCGCCCGGTACTATTCTTAAATATTGTAATGATGAATTTCTTGATAAATTTAAAAACGCGGACATGGTCATAAGCAAAGGTCAGGGAAATTATGAAGGATTATCTGACGTCGATAGGTCTGTCTTTTTTCTTTTAAAGACAAAATGTCCACTTATTGCCAGGAATATTGGCGTTAAAGAGGATGATATTATTTTAAAAGCGATTAATTTAGTAGATCGTATTGGAATTTAAATAAAGATGATTATTAGAATAATAAAATGGATACTCGCATTTTTTTTAATTCCAATTGTTTACCTTCTTATATCTTTAATTTTAACATATATCCCAATAGATTATGAAGATGCAAATAATGAAAAGGATAAGTTAATTTATATCAGTACAAACGGTGTTCATTTAGATATAATTATACCTAAAAATTTATTGGATTCGAACGTTTTAATTGATTTAAAATATTCTCAAAATGATCAATACTTAGCATTTGGATGGGGTGATAAAAACTTTTATCTAAATACTCCAACCTGGGCGGATTTGACTTTCAATAATGCATTTCAAGCAGTATTTCTTAAAGGTCCTACTTTAGTTCATTTAACAAGATATACAGAAAATCAGATTGACTGGGTTGAAATAAAGGTTAATCAAAAGCAATTGCATAAATTAAATAAATATATTTTTAATTCATTTTACTTTGATTCTAAAAATCAAAAAGTTTTATTAAATAATAAAGGTTATTTTTATAATGATGATTTTTATGAAGCTATAGGAAATTTTACTTGTTTCAAGACTTGTAATAGCTGGGTTAACAGTGGATTAAAAAAAAGTGAAATCAAGTCATGCTTATGGACGCCTTTTGATTTTGGATTAATTGGGTTACATAAGAAATAAACAATGTATAGTGCCATAAAACGCATCCGACTTCTTATTTGCCAAAATATTGTAATCTCTCAGTGGCTTGGAAGATAATACTGTTTTGGAATGCATCGACTTTGTCGATGCTGAATTGACACAGTCAATTCGCCAAATTTCCAAACCACCGAGGGATTATAAAAAATTTGATTAGAAATTTGCACTTTATTAAGGAATTTACGATTTTATAGAAATGACCTTATAATTATGGAGAGAAAAATGCCGGTAACAATTATTATTGACGCTATGGGTGGTGATCATGCACCGAAAGAAGTTATTCGCGGCCTTAACACAGCCATGGAAGAGAATGAAAATATAAAGGCCATTCTGGTTGGGGATGAACAACAAATTAACGACGAAATGAAAAGTGACAATTTTAAACATGATATTGAAATTGTTCACACAGATGAGTGGATAACAATGGAAGATTCTCCCAAGATAGCATTAGAGCAAAAACCTAATGCCAGTATCCATGTCGCCACAAAATTGCTGAATGAAGGCAAAGCGGATGCTATTGTCAGCGGCACTAATACCGGAGCCCTGGTTCTTGCTGCTGCACAAAACTTACCCATGATTGAGGGAATTGAACGTTCTGCTCTCGCGGCAATTTATCCAACCGCTAAATTTATTGAAGGTAGTCATGGATTTTCTCTTCTCTTAGATGTGGGCGCCACCTTGAAATGCACCGCTAAACAATTGGTTCATTTCGCTTATATGGGCAGCTATTATCTTTCACATGTTATGGATATACAAGAACCGCGGGTTGCCTTGTTAAATAATGGTGCAGAAGAGACAAAAGGCGGCGCTGTATTAACCAGAACCTATCAATATTTGAAAGACGATGAAAATATCACTTTTGTTGGTAATATTGAAGGTAACGATATAAATAAAGGGATTGTTGATGTTATTATTACAGAAGGTTTTGTGGGTAATGTGATAATTAAGATGATGGAAGGGACTGCTGAACTTTTAAAAGATACAGGAAAATATGCTTTTAAAAAGAAGATCAGTTGGAAACTTGGAATTGCTTTTCTCGCTTCCGGTTTAAAAAAGTTAAAAATGCGTACGGATTATTCAGAATACGGCGGCGTTCCTATTCTTGGATTCCTCGATCCGGTTATAAAAGCACACGGAAAGTCAAATGCCAAAGCTTTTTACAATGCGTATAAAGTCGCCGTTAGAGCGGTAGAATCGGATGTAATTAAACATATCGGCGCTTCTGTTCATGATTTTAATGCCCATCATCAAATCGACGACATTGATATTTAGAATGATTGGAAAATGATAACCTATCAATTGTTAATTCATTTACCGAAACCCATTTCATTAAATGTGGGAAAGATTGGTTTTATAGATTTTCCAAAAGGACATTACCTTTATACCGGCAGCGCTAAAAAGAATATGAAATCGCGCATTAAGCGTCATTTTAGTAAAAACAAAAAACTCCACTGGCACATCGATTACCTTACTATCCTGCCTCAGGTTCAAATTGAGGATGTACTCTACTTTTCAGAAGATGAATGCTCCGTTAATCAAAAAACAGCTGGCATTATTCCTGTTCCCGGATTTGGCGCATCGGATTGTAGCCAACATTGTATTAGTCATTTGAAATTCATTGAATGATATGAAAATTATCTTTTTTATCAATTATGAAAACTTTTTCGAAGTAGCCACAAAGATTCTCCCGAAGGGACCCCTCTTAGGAAAATACAAAAAAAACATTTTAGATCTTCGTGTACTTCGTGGTGAAACATTAGTTTATCATTTTTAAAATCACATTAATCATTTCGTATGAGCTATGTCCTATCCCTGATATCAATTCCTTTTTGAAAAGTATTATTTTTTTAAAATAGCTTTTAAATCCACATAAACTTCATCTACAGATTTATTTCCGTCAACGGCATAGAAACGACCCTGTTTTTCGTAAAATCCTTTAACCGGAGCCGTTTGGTTTTCATATGTTTGCAAGCGTTTTTGAATGGTATCTTCGTTATCGTCGCTGCGTTTTATTATTTTACCGCCGCAGATAGTACAGATACGATCCGCCGGAGCGGGATTATTGGCCGGATTATAATCAGCGCCGCATTTTTCGCAGGTTTCACGTGTTGTTAATCGTTTTATAATAATCTCGTTGGGTACGGCAACCTCCAAACAGAGTAATGGCGGCAGATCAAGTTGATTCATTAAGTCGGCCAGGCCCTCAGCTTGTGGTATGGTTCTCGGGAATCCATCTAAGATAAAACCGTTTTTACAATCTGCCTGGGCAAATCGTTCCTTAATGATATTTAAAATAAGATCATCCGGCACCAGTTCTCCACGTTTCATGATTTCACTTGCTTTTTGTCCCAACTCGGTATTATTCCGTACCGCTTCGCGCAGCATATCACCGGTTGATATCTGTGGTATTGAAAATTCTTTGCTTATTTTTTTTGCCTGCGTCCCTTTGCCAACACCCGGGGCGCCAAATAGAATAAGATACATTTTTTTCTCCTATTAGTCATACGGTACTCAAAGATCAAGTATATTTGTTCTACTGTAGCACCATGTTAATATTTTATCTGATTAATAACATTTTTATTGATTTACTATAATTTTTTGATTCAAGCTTGTAGATATAGAAACCGGAAGTTACTAATTCTCCTTTGTCGTTTTTACCATCCCAGATAATTGTATACTTTCCTTGATGAACTTCACTTTTAATATTATTTAAAATCTATGTTAACCAACGAGCAAGTGTTTACCACGGTTATATTAAATCCTTATTTATGTAAACCATCTTTATACCTTGTTCTTCATTTGCTGCATAAAGCTGCCCGCATGCTGCTTGAATTTCCGAACCTTTTCTGCTGCGAATGTTTATTGGCTGTTTAGCATCTAATAGAATATTTTCAAAATTCTTGATTTCTTCCTCTGAAGGCGCTTTGTAAACAGTATCGTCTGAGTTACAGGCAATTGCATTAATTTTTCCGGGAATTTTCTTTATAAGGGTTATAAATTGTCTGGCATGATTCTCGGAAACATTAACCCCTTTTATCATGACATATTCAAAGGTTACCTGTTTTCCGGTTACATTGTTATAATATCGGATGGAGTGCATTAATTGATTTAAAGTGTATTTTTTGCTGATTGGCATTATTTTCTTTCTGATTTCCTGTGTAGGTGCATTGATTGAAACAGCGAGTGAATAAGGACGATCTTCATCCGCCATTTGGTAGATTCTCGGTGGAATTCCTGCAGTGGAAATTGAGATTCGTCTACGACTGAAGCCTAAACCCTGCGAATCAGAAAAAATATCTGCAGCTTGCATAACCGCATCATAATTAAGTAGCGGTTCACCCATACCCATAAAAACAATGTTCGTCGGCTTAAATTTGCTGCGTTCTTTCATTAAAACGACTTGTTCAACAATTTCAGCCTGCGTAAGATTACGCAGAAGACCCATTTTACCTGTTTCACAAAATTTACAATCCAGCGGACATCCTACCTGCGAAGAAATACAAAAAGTAACACGTTGTCCTTCATAAATGATAACACTCTCAATTTTCATGCCATCTTTTAACTGCCATAAAAACTTAGTAGTCTGGTCTTCTTCGGATTCCCATTCGCGAATTAGTTTAAAACTGCGTAATTCGAATTGTTTTGTAAGCGTGTTTATAAGTGATTTCGGTAGATTACTGAAAGATGGAAAATCTGAATAGGAGTGCGCATATATACCTATGAATAACTGCTCTGCACGATACGCAGGTTCTCCAAAAGACTCAAAAAGCATGGGAATTTCGTTTTTAGAGTAGTTAAGCAGATTTTTCTTCATAGAATTCTAGTTGCATTTGTGATGATAAGTATGTAAAATTTATGACTAACGAAAAATTAAGTTAAATAAATATGATATCAATCTCAAGGATAAATGATTATGCCCGGGAAAATAGACGATGTTCAGTTAGCCGCAGAGGTTCATAACGGATATCTTGAAATCAAAAAAGAGCTGTCAAAGATAATAGTAGGACAAGATGAAATACTGGAACAATTACTGATATCACTGTTCTCGCAGGGACATTGTTTGCTCGTGGGCGTTCCCGGATTGGCTAAAACGCTTATCATTCAATCATTAGCACAGACATTAGATCTCTCTTTTTCACGTATACAGTTTACACCGGATCTGATGCCTTCAGATATAACCGGCAGTGAAATTCTTGAAGAAGATCACACTACCGGGCAAAAAATATTTAAGTATATAAAGGGTCCCGTTTTCGCTAATATTATTTTGGCTGATGAAATTAACCGCACACCGCCAAAAACGCAATCTGCTTTGTTGGAAGCGATGCAGGAATACAGTGTTACGGCTGCCGGCACGACCTATTCATTAGACATGCCGTTTTTTGTTATGGCTACACAGAATCCCATCGAACAGGAAGGAACCTATCCACTGCCTGAAGCACAACTTGATCGTTTTATGTTCAATTTGTGGCTTAATTATCCCGCTTTTGAGGAAGAGATTGAGGTTATTAAACGAACCACCGGGAAAAAGATGGGACGGCTTTCTACTATTATTAATAAAGAAAAAATAATACAGTTTCAGGATTTAATACGACGGACGCCGGTGGCTGATAATATTGTTGATTACGTGGTAAAACTGGTGTCAACAACCCGCCCTAATTCAAAATATACCGATGAGCATATTAAAGAATGGATACGTTGGGGTGCCGGGCCGCGTGCTTCACAATATCTGATACTTGGGGCGAAAACCCGTGCAATTTTGCAAAATCGCTATACTCCCAATATGGATGATATCCACGCACTGGCGCTTCCCGTTTTACGCCATCGGCTTGTTATGTCTTATCGTGCCGAGGCAGAAGGTATGAGTGTAGAAAAAATTATCGATTATATTCTGGAAAAAAATAAGGTTTGACTTGTTGATTTTTTACAATTACTATTGACAAATGAGTGATAATATAATAAAAAGCAAACAATATTATAAATTTTGCGCCTACGGATTTTTGAAAAATCTTCGCTTTTTCGATCCC
>JAUVIB010000030.1 GCA_030592985.1 Calditrichaceae bacterium
ATTTTATTTTGACAATACCAGCGTAAAAAGAGAAGGGGAACCAGTCATGCTTATTAATCGTAAAAACTTTCTAAAATATTTGTCAACTTTATTTTTAGGAATTCATAGTCGGGGAATCGGCAGAATTCTACCCTTGAACAGCGACAATTCCCGGATGGAGTTTGGGTGGACGACCTGCCTTACTTACGAAACAGCCGATCGCCGGCTTTCATTTGACTATTATAATAATTTACTGGAGGAGATGAAAGCCAACGGCATGTCCCGTCTGCTTGTTATGATGGCCAGCCACGGATACTTTTCCCCCAAAAACCATGGTATAGCCTGGCCTGTGCGTAATAAAAAGCTCACATATCAGGTGGATAAAAATGCTGTTAATTCCCATGAAGAGTCAGAGTTTTTCTCCAGAGTTATAACGCGGGCCAAAGAATTGAATATTAAAATACTGATCGAAATCAAATATCTTGGAATGATTGGTATTGAGAAGGGCTATCCGGGTGTGGAGTTTCTGCGGACCAAAAAGGGTAATATTATCCACACTATTCGCCCGGAAGCCAGTGACTATGAACGCAGGGCTATTGAAAGCTTGCATATCTGCTGTGATAGCCCCCAGGCGCATTTGTACATGAAGGATAAAATATCTGACGTTTTAACCAGGTATCAAAACCTCGATGGAATAGTGTTGGAACATCCATCTTATTCCGGCAGTCCCTGCTATTGTCAATGGTCCCGCGCGAGAATTAAAAAAGATACCGGTAAGGACATTGAGCAGCTTAATCACAATGAACTGTTAGAGTGGAAAAGTCGCAGGATAAAAGATACACTTGTTGATTTAAAAAAATTAACTAAATCAATCAATCCTCATTTCGAATTTGGTTTTTATTCCGGTTTTTCGCCGTCCGATGGAAATATTGCCGCATTTCAGCAGGACAGAGGACACAATACCGAAACCCTGAAAGAAGTCGGGCTTGATTTTGTAATGCCCTATTGTGAAGGTCGCCATAAGGAGCATGAAACGCAGGAAATCGAAAGGGTGATTGACTACCTGGATCCATTGAATTTTTATCTACATACAACCATCCGCAGAGATTCGCCCCATAACTATAAACTGCCGCCTAAAGGGCCGGACTATATTAAAAACATTATCCGCTGGGGTAAACAGTACCACAAAATAAATAGCCGGTTTAAAGGTATGACATTTTTTAATGAAGTTAATATTCCACAGGAAAACCGTGATGCTGTATATTTGTCCATCAAAGAATAAGTTGCCATATCAGAATATGGTTTCATTGTGTTTGTGAAAAGCGCTGTAATTATTGAAAATTACAATATTAATCAAGTAGGATTTGAAAATGAATCATGTTAAGATTGCTCTATTACTGTTTCTTCAGTTGTGCGTTGTTGGAGTTTATTCCGGTACGGATGTTTTTGCGGCGGAAAAAGGTAAAGTCCTGATTGATCAGCCGATCTTAATGACTGATCGTATCTCTTTATCGACCGATGTATATCTTCCGTTAGGAGAAGGGCCTTTTACTTGTATTTTAATAAGAACACCCTATGACAAAAAGGGAAGCAGGAAAGATTGCGAATGGTTTCAGAAGCAAGGTTTTGCAGTGGTCAATCAGGATTGCCGTGGTAAGTATAATTCGCAAGGCAAATTCTATCCATGGCGTAACGAACGCTCTGACGGTATTGAAACCGTGAAGTGGATACGTGCCCAGAAATGGTCAAACGGCAAAATTGGTAGTTGGGGAGGGAGCTATGTCGGTTACACACAATGGGCAGTTTCAGATCAGCTCGAGGTCATTACTCCGCTATATACAGGTGCAGATGTATATGATCTTATCTATCCATCCGGTATATTCTCACTTGGCCTGGCCTTTACATGGGGTTTTATTGTAGACGCACAGCAAGTCAATAATATTACTCCTGAGAAATTCCAGGCGGGTTTCTCCATATTACCCCTTTCAGCCGCCGCTGAGGCAACTTATGGGAAATCAGAGTTTATGGATGACTGGCTCATGCACACTGAGCGAGATGAATATTGGCAATCACAGAACAACCGTGGAATTACCAAAGCGACAGTTATCTCGATTGGGGGTTGGTATGACATATTTCTTCTGGATCAGTTGGCCGACTTTGAAGCTTTAGATACATTCACAAGCGATCATCGTTTGATCATTACCCATGTAGGTCATGGGAACGCTGCTTTGAAAAGGAACTATGGTGGTCCGGATAAAACCGGCGACGTTAACTCCCTTGCCCGGAATTTTCTGATCAAGCATTTGAAGGATGAGCGGACGCAGGTTTTTGAGTCACCTTTCAAAGATATGAGATACAACCTGTTTATTATGGAGAGAAACGAATTTTACGGAGCCGACAACTGGCCCCCTAAAGCCACATCCTTTGTTAACTATTATTTTGGCTCTGACAAGCATTTTTCATCTGTAATTCCAGAAACTATAGGTTCGCTAACCTATAGTTATGATCCTGCCGATCCTTACCCGAATCTGGGCGGAACAGCCATTGGAGCAGATGTGGGACCAGCTCTGCAGAACAGCAATGTCGGGCGTATAGACCAAGTCGTTTTTGAGTCGTCTGAGCTGGATTCACCGCTTGTTCTACTTGGACCAATCAATGCAACTCTTTACGTAAGCAGCGACGCCAGGAACACAGATTTCTATGTTTGTTTGCAGGATGTGTTTGAGGATGGCAGCATCGTCAACATCCAGGAGGGGGGCGTTTCAGTCGGATTCCATAACCAGGACATTAAAAAAATCAATATAGATGTTTGGGCAACCGGCTATCAGCTAAACACAGGCCACAAGTTAAGGGCTGTTATTTGCTCGAGCTGGTTTCCAAGATTTAATCGTAATCTTAACACAGGTGAACCAATCTACACTGCGAAGAACATTAAGGTGGTCCGGCAAAAAGTCCACTTCGGCCCGGAATATCCTTCCCATATCACTTTACCTGTACTGAATTTGAAATAACTCAAAGGACAGAGGAGAAGCCGATTGAGTTTGCCCCAAATATTAGAGATTGAATTGACTGATATGATTTTACATAATCATGATATTTAGTGTCCCTGTGTCCTATTTTCTCCAAATACAACGATAGTTGAACCTTCGGTTTGACGCACTGTCGCCATTGAGACAAAGAGAGATAGGATTTTGGAGAGTGGCAGGATTGTCGATCCATTGAAAGTCATAAGTGCAGGAATTGTTATTTTTTAAAAGATGTAATAAGAAGCGATAATTGCGATTTCATTTTTAAAAATTATTCGTTCATCCAAATAAAAAAGCCCTCCGTTAACACGAAGGGCATGTTTTCCCCTAACAACCTTCATCAATTTTTTTCTTTTTTTTCTTTTTTATTCTCTTAACCGGCTTCTTTTGAATCACCGGTATATTATCCGATTCGGACTCTGCGGCAATTGTTGTTCCCATCATTACCGGACCGACTGCTTTATGGAATTGATAGGTAAACAATTCGTCATCGGTATAACTATCCTCTGGATTATTTGGATTACTGAAAATAGAAACCCAATGGTTCATGCCTCCTTCGAGAACATAGACATCCGCATACCCGAATTGTTTCAAAAAAATCCAGGCTTGTGATGCTTTTGTATTCCCGTTTGAAACAAGAGCAACAATGTTATCTTTGCCGATATCTTCCAATAATTCTTTTTCCGATAATTTGGAAATGGGAATATTCACACTACCCGGTATATGATATTTATTAAAATCTTCCTTAGAGCGCACATCAAGTATACTAAAACCGGGCTCTTTGTCAATAATCCAATGAGCCAACTCATCAGCCTGTAGATAATTCCCTGTTGATAGTTCTGCTGCGAGTGTTTGAAAATCAATCTCTTGAGAAGCCATTTTGTCTACAGGAGATAGGGCGATGATAATTCCAAATATTATTAAGGTGGAAAACCCGAGTGTTTGTGTTTTTATAGTCATTTCGCTTCCTCCTTTGCAAATTTTTTCTCTAACCAATCAATTCCAAGGAACATGCCGATTGCCATAAAAACCACAAGAAGTCCGATGACGCCGGTGCTCAAATTAAAAAATTCCGGTAGACGTATGCTTCCCATATCTCCTGCCATAAAAAGCGTATCTATACCAGGGAATATCTCTCCAAAAACAAACATGCCGAACAGAGCCCCTAAAACAAATACCATTCCATCAATACGCCCCGTAGCCGCACCCACGATAGAGGTTCCAGGGCAATATCCACCGATTACGAATCCCACACCGAGTATTAATCCCCCAACAACTTGTGCCCAGATAAATGTCGGATTAATATAGATCATATTTATATCCAACCATCCAAAAAGTGTTAAATACATTATTCCCAGCATCGCAACCAGGATTGCGGTGAACATAACTTTAATTACCGTGTTATCCTTGAAATAAAATTGAGCGGCTAATTTAGTACTATCACCAAATCCGGCTCTTTCCAGCCAAAAGCCGAAACTTACTCCTAAAACCAGGGCAATAATAAAGCTTGTTTGTTCTCCGAAATATCCCATTTTAAAAAAAGGTGCCATTTTTATCTCCTTAAATCCATAATTTTCTGACAAAATATGCTAAAGCATAGGCGCCGCCGAAAACGGCAAACATAAAAGCCCAGCCGCCTAAAGCAAGCGATGCGCCACCTGTTAATGCTAATCCGCTGGTGCATCCACGGGCCATGCGGGCGCCAATTCCCATAATAGCGCCGCCCGTAAAAGCCATAATCAAGCGCATTTTCGATGAAATATTTGGCCCTTTACCAATTTTTAATTTTAAACGTCCGGCTAATGCACCCGAAAGAAATCCGCCGATGATTACACCGATTAATTCAAATACCAGCCAGTTTGATAATGGATTTTCAATGTATCTACTAAAATAGGGATTTGAAGCAGTGTGTTCGGGCATAAGAAAATTTAAAATCCAAACATCAAACCTCATCAAAGCGCCTGAGGCGCCAAGACCTCTTCCCATAATGACAAATGCTAACAAAAGAGTCACTCCCAAGCCAATTCCGGCAAGATAGGGTGGCCAATACTTTTTTTCTTTCATGTCAGAGTTCCTTTATTTATCAATTAAAATTATTGTAATTGTTCAACAAACTTATACAACCATCTTGACGATTGGCCTGCATCGACCACAATGAAACGCAGAATCAATCCACCGATTAAAACCAACATTGCCGGGATAACTACCGGTATTTTAAATCCCTTCAATTCTAAAGCTTCCGAAATAAAAGGCACGATTAATCCCAAAGTAAATACAAACGTCCAGAATACCGCTGTATAGGGGCCACCGAGAAACATGTGAGCGGCATGAATCTGAACCTCCGTAGAGGCGAGAAATCCCATAAACATATGGATAATCAGGAATATTTCTATGGCAATAAGTACCAAATCGATCTGGCCTAACTTTGATTTTTCTTCGTGTGATTTTGAAATTAACATAATGAATGCGGTTCCCGTTGAGAGTCCGGATACAAGAAAAAGCGGGCCGAGAATCGCAGTGTTCCAAAATGGACGGGCATTAAAAGCAGATAACAAAATACCTGTGTACATTCCTAAAATAAGTGAGGTAATAATAAGTCCCCAAGCCATCCATTTTTGAAAACCCGTAAGCCAGGTAACTGTTTTTTTTACAAAATTAAATTTCCAATCCCAATTGGGAAATATATCTTCGATAAATGTAGCAATCCACATAAGGCTTAAAGGAAACACAATCATTAGTATCCAGGCACCCCAGGACATGGGAGATTCCCAACGGATGATGGTGTATAATCTCCAGAAATACAATTTATGCGTTAAGTCAAGAAAAAGCGCTAATAAACCGATTGATAACATTGCCGGAACAAAAAGAGGCGCTATTTTTACGGTTGCTTTATACTGCTCACTTTTCCCCCGAATATAATAGAGTCCGGCAAAGAATAGTATTCCGGCAACAACACCACCAAGGAACAGATAAATCGGTATTTCCCATCCCCAGGCATGAAGTACCGGATCGATACCGGGATTCATTCTACCGGAAGTAATGACTGTTTCTTTCATTTCATTTTCTCCGAATATTATAACAAATAAAAGACATGCGGTTTTGTCCCTGCTTCAGGAATCAGTGTTTTATATTTTCTTGATCGTAAAACTTTTGATATTTCACTATTTTTATCATCCAAATCACCAAAAATCATACAGTGTGTCGGGCATACAGCTACACACGCCGGGTCTTCACCTTCTTTAACCCGATGTATGCAAAAAGTACATTTATCTATATATCCTTCAGGATGAACATAGCGGGCGTCATACGGGCAGGAAGTGATGCAGGCTTTACAACCAATACATTCATCATGGGTTACCAATACAATACCGCCTTCGGCATAATGACTGGCCGAGGTAGGGCAGCAGCGTACACACGGTGAATCATCACAATGATTACAACGTTCGGAACGAATTTCCATGCTGAGGTTTGGGTATTCTCCATATGTATCCTGTACAATCCAGTCCCGGCAGTATCCGATAGGAACATTATTTTCTGTTTGGCAGGCGACCACACAATCAGCACAACCGACACAGCGTTTTGTATCTATTGCCATTGCATATCTGGCCATATCAGACATCCTCCATGCTAAAAGTAATAAAATTAGCCCGCATTCCGGTACCGCCCATAATAGGATCAATCTTTACACGAGACATTAGGTTTGTATCATCGGCGCCTTTTAAATAGGAAGTTGACATCTGTTTTTGTCTATGGCCGAACCCATGAACCATGTATAAAGAATCATGGCGGATTCTTTGCGTTACATAGGCCTTGATTTTATTCGATTTAGTGCCGTCGGTATTTTTGAGAACAACATAATCACCGGTTTTTATGTCCCATTCTTTAGCAATTAATGGATTAATCCAAACTACATTTTCTGCCATTAAATCGGTTAGATAGGAATTGTTGGTTGTCCTTGAAAAACTATGCATGGGTGCACGTCCATAATTTAACCGGTAATAACCTTCGGGCGGTTCTTCATGATGTGTATACTTAGGAACCGGATCAAATCCATGCTCTTCCAGAGCTGTTGAATAAAGTTCTATTTTTCCGGTATTAGTTCCGAATTCATATTCCTCACCATTAAGAAAATATAAATCTTCATCATGCGCGAGTTTTTTTACACCAATTTTTTTCATCTCTTCCAGAGAACTTCCAATTGATTTTAAACGGTAATCCAGATAATCTTCAAATGTTTCCCAGGGAAAGTATTTTTCCAGACCTAATTTTTTACTTAGTTCTTTAGCAATCCACGCAGCCGGTTTGGTGTCATATTTTGCTTCAAAGGCAGGGGCTCTTAAAGCAATGGTCGATTCGCGTCCCGGTGAGATTCGAATATCATCATAACGTTCCAGGTAAGTACATTCCGGTAAAACCACATCAGCCCATCCGGTGATTTCCATGGGCATAATATCAATAGCAACAACAAGTTCCAAAGCCTTTAAAGCTTCGATTGTTTTCTTTGGTTCCGGAAGTGTAAGAGGTAAATTAGTACCGTAAACAATCCATCCTTTGAATGAGCAGTCTTTACCAGGTGTTGGAATGGTTGCATCGCAAATACCAGAGCTAAGCGCTAAGTTGGCCAATGGAAACTGATCAGGGAAAGCGTCTTTCCAGTCTTTTTTTGGTTTTGGGAATTCGGGAAGGGGGTATTTTTCTACTTTCGCTTTGGCCGGTGCATAAAATCCTCCTCTGCGGCCCCAGGAGCCTAAAAGAGCATTCAGAATGGCTCCCGCACGGACTCTTTGTGTATCATCTCCATACCAGGTTACATGACGTCCCGGATGAACCAGTGTAGCCGGTGCATTTTTAGCCATTTCCCTTGCCGTTTCACGGATGAGATGCGGTTTAATAGTAGTGATGGGATAAGCCCATTCCGGTGTATTCTTTTTAACAGCTTTTTTAAGTTCTTCAAAACCATAGGTATATTGTTTTACATACTCTTTATCATACAACTCTTCTTCAATAATAACATTTATCCAGGCCAGGAGTAAAGCCATATCCGTCGCCGGTTTAATAGGCAGCCAATATTTTGATTTTGAGGCTGCAATAGAGTATCGCGGATCAACAGTAATTACCGTTGCCCCATTAGCCACTGCTTCGGAAAAATCCTGTACCTGGCCGTTATGCATATTTTCACCGATATGTGAACCGATTAATACAATACATTTGGAATTAACCATATCTGTTCTTTCAGGAGAACCCACACCTTCCCCATAAGTTAAAAGATACGCTTCTTCTCTCGGTCCCCGGCATTGTGCGTAAGAAGGGGCGGCAATATTATTGGAACCGAATCCTTTTAATAAAGTCTTAAAATAGGTGCCGCCTGATCCGTGCGTAAACAGGGCGATACATTCCGGTCCCCATTTTTCTTTTATTTTGTTCATTTTTGCAGCAATATAATCTAACGCTTCATCCCATGTCGCCTCTTTAAAAACCTGTTTTCCACGCTCTTCAATCCGGATCAGCGGCGTTTTAAGACGTTGTGGATCGGTATATGTACCAATCCCGCCGGTTCCTCTTGGACAAAATCGCCCATGACTGTTAGGGTCGTCCGGATTTCCGGTGATTTTCCATGGCTCACCATCCTTTTTATGAACCCAGCCGGCGCATTTCCAAAAACAGAGTTCACAATAGGTCGGTGTTTTCTCAATGCTACCTTCCGTAATCAAGTCGGCTGATGACGCAGTTTTCATTCCGGCAAAAGTCTGGATAGTTGAAGCCCCAACCAGTGCACCTCCTGTACCGGCTCCAAGAATTTTAATAAACTCGCGCCTGTTTAGTCTTTTAGACATTGGTATTCGTCCTCCAATACTCTTTTAATATAACTTTGATATTATCACAAGCGGCTGATTTAATATAAACCGGACATAATCTGCAATCTTCATTTTTACACTTTTCTCCTTTGTTTTCCACCATCCAGCATGGCAATGATGTTGTATAAAAAGCATCGCAGGTTTTTCTATCTTTGATTGAACATGGTTTTAATTCCCAACAGGGTATTGTAGAGAGCATCATACGGATTCCTGCAAGGTTTAATCTTTTTTCCTCAAGCATGTTGCGAATACATTTAATACGTTTTAAATCATCTTCTGAATAGAGTCGATGTCCACCTTTGCTTTTAAGCGGAATTATCAGCCCCTCTGCTTCATATAGACGCAAGGCCGCGACAGATATTGAGAATAATTTCGCAACCATACCGATAGGGTAATACTTGTCTTCTTCGTTTTTCATTTTTTTCATAATATAATACCTACAGTAAAAACTATAGTTAAATCTACATAATTTAATATAGATTTGCAATAAATATACCAATAATATAAATTCGGAAAAATACAGACTTTCGGTTTGAAATATGGATCAGATTATATCTAATATTTATAATTTTAAGATAGAACTTTAATATAAACAATAAAAATCAAAGCAATGCTTGTTAATCGTTCATAATTAAAATTGCTATCGATGAATAATATTTATAATTAATTCACACATTATTTTTTTTAATTAGGAAATATTTCTTAAAAATTTTTAAAAACAAGAATTCATACCTAATGAAAACTAATATTTCTACAACAATCATAGCAGGGGGAAAGGGGTCTCGCCTGGGACGCCCGAAATATGATGTTTATTTCCAAAAAAAACGATTGCTGGATATTGCTTTGGATCTTGCAAAAGGACTATCTGAAGATATATCGGTAGTATGTGGTACAATGACCTGTAAGCTTCCGGAAAAGGTTATGATGCTGAAAGATATTACACCAAATTGCGGTCCTATTGGCGGGATTTTTACAGCTCTGCATCATACAAAAACGCAATGGCTTGCCGTTATGCCGGTTGACATGCCCTATTTATCGAAAGAAGTATACGACCTTCTACTACAAAATATTGATAAAGAAAGACCCGTTGTTGCTGTTTCAAAAAAAGGATTAGAGCCATTGGTTTCAATTTGGCCGAAATCTTCAGAAGATATGATCAGAAAATTTATTGAGAAAAAAAAATATAGTATACGTCACTGTTTAAAAGCCTTGCAATATGAAGGGATATATATTGCTGATTTACTGGTTGACCCTGTGAATGATTATTTTTTTAATATCAACACGAAAGAAGATCTTTTGTAAAAATAGAAGATTCTTTCTAATCGGTTAATTTTTTTTGAGCCCGGTTTATCCCTTGGTGCCTGTCCCATTCCAGTCAGGTTAAGGTGTTAATATTTTGTTTTTAATCAATTTATAAGTTTATACTATCACCAAATTGCATCACCTATCCCACTTGGAGGGATTGCCTCAAATACTACTTATAAAATCTAAAATAGTGCTTCTATAGGGGCAGTACAAGTACTCTATATTCGGTATTCATTTTTTTGTCCTTAAATTATTCGTAATTGAATTATAATGATTTCCACCATATATAATCATTTAACATATTGTTCTATAAGGTTTTAACTGCTTAGACTGACGGCTATGGAGCCTGCCATCACCTGCGATGGGTGGCTTGTCCGTGCTATGAATTTGGTGGTTTACGCAGTGTCTTCCTTTGCTTTAATAAGAATATATTTAAAAAATATAGGACCAAGAAACTCGTTAATAATCACACTGGAAATCAATATAGTCTTAAATTGTATCCCAATTTCTCCCGGGAATGTATCTTCAATTACACTGGCTAAGCCTAAGGCTATACCTGCCTGGGCGATAAAACCCATCCAGGATGACTTTTTCAACAAATTATCTCCCTTTACGGCCATCACACCGGCATAGTTACCGAGAAATAAGAAAAACATTCGCATTAAGACAACAAATAGTGTCAGTATAAACGCTTGTTTTAAGGTTTCGAGGTGTAGTCCAGCACCGGCAAAACAGAAAAATATGATGTAAAGCGGTAGTGAACTCTGCTCTATTCCATCAATCAGGGATTCTCCCTGGGCAGAAAAATTTTCAACAATAATACCGGTAACAATAGCAATAAGCAAGATTTCAAAATCAAAAATAATACTAACTTCAGCAATTAATATAGCTGCTCCAAGTATGAATAAACTTCTCTCCGCCTTTATATATTTTAAATACCAGATAATTATTATTCCAATCACAATGCCGCTGCCAATTGATCCAAATATGTGATAGGCTACCTCAAAAATTAAATCAATATTTAAAGCGGTCGTTTCTATTAGAAATATTTTAGCCACCCCAACCACCAGCGGGAATATTAATACAAGAAAGATTGATTTAATGACCGTTACTGATAAAACGATATCGGTTATTCTTCCTTTTGCCCGAAGTTCAGTGATAATCCCTATGGTTGTAGCCGGTGATATTGATAAGGCCGTTGCAGCAAACAGGATAGAAAAACCGACTACAAGATCAAAATCTAGAGTTGAAAAGAAAGGCAGATAATCTTTAAAAAGAAGCAATGAAATGAATAAACCGGTAAAGACTATTACAACCTGTCCGCTAAACATTCCTACGATTGTTTTTTTATACGCTTTAATTTTTTCATATTTCAGCTCTCCCCCGGCAGTGATAGCAATTAAGGCTAAAGCTAAATTTTCAAGAAAGGATAAATTTTCCATTGTATGATAATCAAGGAGATTAAATCCGACAGGCCCGATAATAACGCCAAGAATCATATAACCTGTCAGTTTTGGCAATTTGGCTTTTTTTAGATTAAGGGCAAAGAGATATGAAGATAACAATACAACGCCAATCATGGCAATAGTGGCATCTCCTTGCACTCCAAGCATTCTGAATGACTCATTGATACCCCATATTATGATAATTATAATAAGGCTGTATATAAAATTCATTCTTCCTCTGTTGTATTGTTAAAATATCTTTCCAATAGATTGTAAGAAATTATATCATTTAAAATAATAGATATAACAGCCACAAAAAGCAATATATGGGACATTTCCATTGTGTCTTTCAGATGATAATCAAGGATAATTGCTAATGATAATCCACCCATTGCCAAATTTCCTAAGCCGATTTCATCCTTTGTATGAAGATACCTTTCAAATAACCGGTTTCCCGATAATCCACCTATATATTTTGCAATTATGTGAAAAACCAGAAAAATTATCAAAAATAAGAGGTATGAAAAGTTTAAAGTAAGATTAACTCCCGCAAAAATCATAAGCAGTATATATAAATGTTTCTCGAGGTTTTGGATCATCAGATATAATACTTTTTTCCCTTTATCAAAATTTGCAAGACCAAATCCGAATATAAAGGTTGAAAACAGAACACTTTGGTGTAAATAGATGGCAATACCGATATTTAAAAATATAAAACCAAAAATATAAAGTAATTTTTCCTGGTCCGTTTTGATTTTCTTAATTAATCTGGTATAGAGCCAGGCGCTTAACAAGGCAATAATAATCTCAATAATAATTATAAAAAATCCGATGTTATATTTTTCGAGGAAAATAACATTTCCGCTTATAGCCATTATAAAGCCCAAGAGAATAACCCCAAGGATATTATCAAATGCAGGAATAAACCGTAATAAGTACGTTAATAGGCCGGAAATTTTCTTTCCCTTTAAAAAAACTGCTATCATAGTCGGTGATGTTACAGCTCCAGCTGTGGAAAGAATCAATAATTCAAGATGACTGATACGAATATTTAGAATAAAAAAGATCACAACTAAAAAGAATTGCAATAAAAAGAGGGTAACAAAAAAGATGGTTCCTGAATAAAGATAGTATTTAAGCTGAAATCGTTTCAAACTTTTTATATTGGTTTGCAGTCCTATCAAAAAGCCAACCCAACCTAGAGTTAAGGCGTAAATAACTTCTAACTTATTACTTATATCCGGGGTAATAACATTTAAAGCCTCCGGGCCGATTACATATCCGAGAATAAGGTAGAGGCTTCCCGTATAGGTTAATCCCTGGATCCATTTGGCGTGAAAATTCACCTTTTTATAAAACAGGGCGCCGAGATATGCAAAAAGTATTAATAATACAAGGCTTAATAATGGCGTCATAATAAATTTGATTCTCTAAATAAAATTGTAAATATTACCATTTTCCTATAAGTTTAATCTCTAGCGAAAGTTCTTTCGAATTAAAAAGACAAAGATGAAACAACCAATATTCATAATGTTAAATTAATTTATGCAAATTATGGATATTACTATTTTAAAAAACTTGATATTATTTGTTTATTCACGTTGATTCTGGTTTTTATAACAATTAATGGAATTATCAGCATTTTACAACGTTCTTTTGTCTTGATACAAAAAGAACCCCGCCTAAAATAGTGGCGGGCAAGCATAAAATCAAGGCTGTAAAATAATTTAAAGTAATTTTATAAACTCGTTCCACAGATTTTTTAAACTCAACCCGATTAAAAGCATCGAGTCTCAAACAGTAAAAAATCTTATCGTTCCACTTCGTTTAAAATTACTAACAAATTATTTTAAGGCCACTTTATCATTTAATAATTTATTTTGTCCGTGTTTCATCTGTGGATATCTGTGGCTCTTTTATTTTGTGACTATTATCCCTACCCAAAAAAGTTAGGGACGAATTCTTGGTTCTGGGCTATAAGAAATTAACGGAGACTAATTACCGCTATTATCAATTAACCGGATTAACGCACATGAAGATTCAAATTATAGAAAAAATTACCGTTTCTCAAATATCAGATCAAAATGAATTTGATATCAATCGTCCCTATTATTCAGATTCATTGGAAAAATCGATACAAAAAAATGGTGTTATTTCTCCGTTATCGGCCTATACTAGCGATGATAAATATTTTTTAATAGACGGCTTTCAAAGATATCGTATTGCTAAAAAATATAATATTTCAACCTTCCCCATAATTATCTACAATACTCCACAAAGTATGGAAAAAATTATCGAGCTGAGATATAACCTGATAACATCTGTAAATGACGAACTAAATGTACTACAAAAGGCCCGTTTTTATAATTTGGTTACTAATTATGTAAAGGAACCGCTAAATCAGACAAAATGGCTTAATATATTAAACTTGCCGCGCGATAACAGCATTTCAAAAATTAATACCTGGTCCGAAAACGCTTGCCTTTATCTTATAAAATATAATGTTTCTTATAATCAAATAAAATTCTTTTTTAACTTGTCAACGGATGACATTACTTTTCTTTTCAATCTGGCGCTTAGCCTTTCTATCCGTCCTGTTGAATTTCTAAAACTAAGCGAATGGCTGAATGAATATGCACTCAATGAGAATATCTCTATCAAAACGGTACTGCAATCCAACCCAATAACGTGTATTTTATCAAATGATGAAATAAACCGTAATCAAAAAATTGTACTATTAAAAGATGCTATTTATTCACAGAGATACCCTGTGATAAGTGAATATCGTCATAAAATGGAAACGCTTAATAAACAAATCTCCACTGCCGGAGCATTTACGGTTAACTATGATAAAACTTTCGAACGTAGCGGAATTCAATTGCAAGCGGCTATCAAAAATGAAAAAGATATTAAAAAACTACGTGAATCATTAGACAATTCCGCTACTATTGAGACCTTAATTAAGATGCTTAAACTAATATGAAACCTGTTAAAATAAACAAGATATATATCGACGAACAGGTTAAAGATCACCCCTTTACTAAAAACATAGTAAAAAATCTTCCCGGCATCTCGGCAGAAATAACAACAATGCCACCGACATCCTCAATCTCCCAAGGAAAGCAGATTATTTATATTACCAATTATAAGGGTGATTTCTGCAAACCCTGCCCTGGCACTTCTGAGGAATATCTATGCTGCAACTACCAGATTATCAATGAAACCACCGGCTGCCCTCTGGATTGCTCCTACTGTATTTTGCAGGGTTATATGGACTCTTCCGTTTTAACCGTGTATGCTAATTACGAGAAAATTTTTTCCGAATTTGATCGCTTTTACGAAAAATATCCACAGAGAATTATTAGAATTGGTACAGGAGAGCTGGCCGACAGTCTTGCTCTTGAAAATTTTACCCATATCTCTTCTCTTCTTATTCCTTATTTCAAAAAGAGAAAAGGCGTTTTTTTTGAGTTAAAAACAAAAACGAATACGATCGATTTTC
>JAUVIB010000454.1 GCA_030592985.1 Calditrichaceae bacterium
AATTGACGTAGATAACCTTTGGTCGAAGGATTCAGAAAAAATTTTAGTAACAATCGAACTCTGGTTTCAGATGTAATTAATGATTTAAGCATAGCCTTTTCGAGTAATTAATTTACTCGTAATATATAAAATTTAATCACTATTGTCAAATATGAAAATTATTGGCTATTGGCTGGTTTGGCAAGATAGTAGACAGCGGTAGTTACAAAGTTTCTTAAATAGGAGATATTTTGTATTAATCTATATTGTTCTTTGGGATTAATATTAAATTTATATTTATAGATTGGATTGAAAAGAAAATGCTTTTTATTTAAAATATCGTAGTTTTGTCGTTTTAAAATTCGCTGAAATTTTTCGATTGTCATCATTGTGCTTTTCATATCGAGAAGACTATTGATTCTCCCCTCCGGCTCACCAAACTTTTTTAGCAACCCTTTGTACAACCTTGTTGGCAATAAATGAATATAGGGCGTTCTGGATAAATTTGAATCACACATCTGCTGGTGACCACCGAACGGCATATACCAAGGTGGAAATGCGAAAAATATATAACCAGCTGTGGGTTTTAAAAAGGTATGGAGGTAGCTGATTAGTTTTTCCTGATAAAAAATATGTTCAATAACATCTTTTAAAATAATTATATCGAACATATTTTTTAATTTTTTTTTAAATTCCTCTTCATAAATATTTTTATTAATAAATGTAATTTTTCCATTATTTAATTCATTTTTCATCATTTCCCTGGCAATATCAAGCTTGCCTATACTCAAATCAACACCGGTAGCAGTACAGCCCTTATCTGTAAAAGCCTTTAAAACACCCGCTTCAGCGCAACCGATTTCCAAAACATTCATTTCCGGTCTAATTTTAATTACATTTTCAATGAAAGGGATAATATAAGATTTAGTAATTAAAGTCTGATGTGAAAAATATAAACTTCTATCTTTATGAAATGAATAGGCCACTCAGGATTCCTGTTTATTTTTTTTAATCTTTTAGTTTCATTTTCTTAATATTTAATCCATATTCTAAATATAATCCCAATAAAATTAAAATATATAATATACCAAGAGATGCATAAGATATTTTTATATTTCTATAATAGGAATCCGGCTCAAAACGCAATTCAACTACATGATTTCCTGCTGGCATAACGATTGACTGTATAGCGTGATCCGTTTTATAAATTTTATCAACAACTTTACCATCTATACTAATTTTCCAGCCCGGTGGATAAAACAGTTCAGAGATTACAAACAGAGATATTTTATCCGTATAAACTTCATATTTAGAATAATTTGGATTAAATCCAGTCAATTTCACCCACTGACTATCAGGTAGTTCAATAGTAACCGCTAATTTTTCTTCAAGAATCGCTGTTTTTTCCGCATCAAATGCCGGATTATTCAACGCCCGCAATCGCTTATACTCGTCTTCAATGATCTCATAATTCCCCACAAAAAATCCACGATTTAATCGATTAGTGAATAAATATGTATACAAATTTCCCGAATTATCCACGTTAACCTGTTTTAAATTCGGATTATCTATTTTCTGTTGTGCTATTACATATTTTACATTAAGAAATTTAAGCATATTCCAATTAAAGGGCAGCTTGTTATCCGGACCATTATAAAGATTATTGGCAATCAGCTCTTCAATTGTATACATTTTTATAGGAGAATAGCCGCCGATTGACTGGTGATAATAAACCCAGCGATTATCACCGAATATTTTCCCTGTAGGAAAAACACGAAATGTTTCTTCATCACTAAGTAAATATTGATCGGTTTCTGTTTTATGAAAATATTTTTTTTCCACCTTTTTAACATCAATAAAATCCTTATGTGAACGGAATTGGATATTTACCAGATCTACGATGGAGAGTAAAACTATGATTACAATAGCAGTATTAGATTTTATCTTTCCCATTAATAGAGCCCAAATCACACCTGCTCCAATTAGTACTATAATAAAATAGCGTATTAAGTCCTGAGAAAAATACTCTTTACGTATATTTATTAATAATGTTTGTATTTGCTGGTTGTATTGTTCTCCGGTCTTTAAAAAAGAAAAATTCATACTAAAAATCCAAACTAAAATTCCCAATCCAATAAAACTACCTAATACGATGAAAACAGGCTTATATTCTTCTAAAGATTTTTCTTTGGGAATCTCTGATAAATATTTTAGACCATAGACGGCAAAAAAGGACATCAAAAAAGAAGTAACCGTTACACTCATCATCGGTGTTCTGAATTTATTAAAGAAAGGAAAATAGTAATAAAAAATACTATAAAATGTTTCAAAATGACGCCCAAAGGAGAGCAGAATGAGGAAAATCATAAAGATTAGCAAACTAATAATCATCTTATTTTTTCTATATGCATATAAACCTATCATCGCCAGGATTAAGGTTATAATACCCATATACTCATAACTTTGCGTAAAAGGCATCTCACCCCAATAACCGGGAATTACACGATTTTTAAGTTGAGGTACGGCGGTTCCGGTATATTTCTCACCCGACATGCCGCCATAAAATCTCGGGATCACCCAGGTAAGCATTTCGGATGGCGCTGTAGACCATTGTGTAGCATACTGCATCGAAACTCCACTTCCGGCAGCATTGGCCTCTTGATCTTGTTTCTGCTTAGACAAATCAATGGTTGTTTTCCCACGCTTGGAGTAAGGTAAGTATTCCTTTGCCGAGAATAGCGGCTGAGCAGCCAAAGAAACTGCAAGTGTCACAGCTGCTATAATCATTAAGGTTGAATTAATGAAGCGTTTGTAATTTTTATCCAGAATATCCTTTAATATTGGATAAAACCCGATTGCAAATATAAGAAAGGCCGTATAAAAAACAATTTGGTAATGCTGCGTTCGAATTTGTATCCCAAACGCGAGGGCAAACAATGAAATGGATAGAAAGTTTCGTTTTTCAAGAAAATTGATAAAACTTAAAAATACCCATGGTAAAATCATAAGAGCATAAAATTTTGCAAGGTGTCCTTCCAAATAAAGTGATTTATAATGCGGCATTAATATGAAAACCATCATCCCCATGAAACTGATTAAAGGCTTCATTTTTAAATAACGGAAAATTAAATACATGCCAAGAGCGCCAAATAAATAGTAGATAAAAACGATATTGAATAGCTTCCCTAATATACTAAGTATCTTATCCGGAGACCAAAGATTAGCGCTAA
>JAUVIB010000439.1 GCA_030592985.1 Calditrichaceae bacterium
ATGGATCTGAAATACAAGCTTTAAAACAAAAACGGAGAATGCTGATAATATTTATCGGGAAGTCGAGTAAATGTCATAATATAAATTGAGAAGGCAACATAGGTTTATTTTCAAAGATTAATTTAAGGTATATCCTCTGATAAAGTAAAAAAATAATTGTAAGCGGATCGTTTATTATACAGGTTTTTAAATTTATAAAAAAAGGATACTGTGAATAATCTGATCAAATACACGCTTATCAATGGATTCTTAAAATAAGGGAACAATCTTCTGCAATTTGTAGTATAACTACCAAGATGAAGTTTTGTTAATCCAACTGTAGAAACAACTTTTACCGGCAGCTTAAATCATGTTATTACGCTTAAGTGATGGTTTTGTGATAATTAGTCTATAAGATATCCTTATATTACAATAGTTGTGTTTTTTTCACTTGACAATAAGAAATATCTCTTGTATATTTCCAACTCTTTGATTTAATAACCAAATAGTGAGTAGCTTATAAGTAGTTTGTTAAAGATTGTTTTGCATAAATATTTTTTTCCAGGAAGCATAGGATAAATCTGTCTTTAACAAACTATTTAATTGGATATAATTTAAACCGGTTGAGTGGATAATCCAGACAGATTATCTCTTTAATCGGTTTTTTTTTGGAGGTATCATGAAACGTATATCAATTTTATTTGTAGCTATTTTTTTAATTTTAGGAATGAAGAGTACCGTTTTTGCACAAGGTGAAGCTGCGGTTCCCTTTTTACTTATTTCTCCGGGTGCCAGTTATGGCGCTTTAGGTGAAGCCGGTGTTGCCTATACCAAGGATGCAAACGCGGTTTTTTGGAACCCTGCAGGATTGGCTTTTCAATATGATAATCCGGAAGTTGATACACGGGGGCAGGTAGCTCTTATGCATTCTAAATGGCTGCCACAATTTAATTTTAATGATCTGTTTTATGAGTTCGCTGCGGGAAGGTATTATATTGACGGAATAGGCATGCTTGGCGCTAGTATTACTTTCCTAAATCTTGGGCAAAATGTGTGGACAGATGAACAGGGTAATGAGCTTGGGACTTTTGACTCTTTTGAATGGGCAGCTACTCTTTCTTATGGAACTAAACTTAAAGAAAATATCGGCATTGGTGTAAACGCAAAATTTATCCAAAGTAATCTTTCCAATGTTAGTGTTGGAGCTGAAAATCAGGATGGTTCAGCATCATCATTTGCAATTGATATTGGTGTTATGTGGGATCCTGATTATGATTTTTTGAATAATCGATTAAGACTTGGTCTTAATGTGGCTAATATTGGACCAAAAATTTCTTATATTGATGAGAAACAAGCTGATCCGCTTCCTACAAACTTTAAAGCCGGCCTGGCATATAAAGTTTACGATGATGATTTTAATAAAATTACGTTTGTATACGATGTTAATAAATTATTAGTTGTAAAAGATTCTACAGGTGCATCCGATAATGTACTCAAGGCTATGTTTTATTCATCATGGATAGAAGGCTCATGGACAGATCTTACTCATTCATTAGGCCTGGAATACTGGTATGGTGATTTAATAGCTTTAAGAGGCGGGTGGTTTTATGAAGACCCCAATAATGGCGGTCGTACTTTTTATACTTTTGGCGCCGGACTAAAATATAGTATTTTCGGAGTAGATTTTGGTTATATCGCCGGAGATGACGAATCTCCCTTATCGGGAACTATGCGGTTCTCACTAGCCATTTCATTCTAACTTTAAGCGGAGTATCTATTTTGATACTCCGCTTCCCAATTTTGTTTTGGATACTATTACAATATGAAAAATATATTTATTTTAGGGCTGATATTACTGTCCTTTAATGGTGCATATTCTCAGCAGACAGTGAATATTTGTGCCTTGCGAGTTGAGTTTCAGGAAGATAATGACCCTTTGACGACCGGAAACGGATTGTTTATGGTCGATTCAATAACAACGGATCCGTATGCAATTGACCCTGCTCCGCATGATCGTACCTATTTTTCGGATCAGATTAATGCTGCTGCCAATTATTATAAAAATGTCACCCAGAACAGAATTACGATAAGGGGAGATGTTTATCCGTTATCAGCGAAAAACGCCTATCAGCTTCCCCACAAAATGGGATACTATAATCCGAATACATCCGAGGATGCAACCAACCAGGGCCTAAGCCAGTTATTTGTTGATGCTATCGAGGCAGCAAAGACGGATCCGGATATTAAATTTTCCGATTATGATCTTGTCATTATTTTTCATGCCGGAGTGGGTAAAGATATCGGCCTGGATTTTGACGAAACACCGAAAGATATCCCTTCCTTATTCCTTGCGGAAAAATTCCTTAAAGAATATCTCGGTGATGATTTTGACGGTATCTCCGTGGATAATGGAGCATTTAAAGTTTCTCAGGCTGTGATTTTACCAGAAACAGAAAACCAGGCAGGTATTGCCTTGGGCGTCACCGGTATTTTTGTGAACAATATCGGGAATTATCTTGGTTTGTATGATTTATTCAGTCCTGAAGAGCAGCGTTCAGGAGTTGGTCGTTTTGATCTCATGGATGCTGGTCTTTTCAATGCAAACGGTCTGATTCCTTCTCCATTAGGCGCTTTTTCAAGGAAACTGAAAGGTTTTGATAATACAAAATTTATTTCAACTCCACAAGAAGATATCTCTATTGCCCGTTTTAATTCAGACTCATCCACTTCTATCCCGACAACCATTCAAATTGCTATAAATGCTGATGAATACTATCTTATTGAATATCGCGGAAATTCTAATCTTTCTTTAGATAGTATGTATTATGAAGAATTAAATAATTCTGAGGATGGAAAAATTACCTATTTGCAGGTGCTTAAAAAACACTTTGCAGATCATATTTCCGTTTCGGATTCAAGCGGTGTGCTGCTATCAGTTGATGATTACGATCTTGGGCTTCCGGGAGCTGGTATTCTTATTTGGCACATTGACGATAGGATTATCGAAAATAAAACAGCTGATAACAATATAAATGATGACCCCGGGAATCGTGGGGTGGATATTGAAGAAGCGGATGGAATTGAGGATATTGGTCAATCATATACGTTTTGGGATGCGGGCTATCAATCGGAATTGGGAACATGGATGGATTTTTGGTATAGTAAAAATCCGGCAAAGTTATTTATTAACGAATTTTCCGACAATTCAACTCCGAATACTAAAAGTAATCTAAACTTAGCGGCGTCACATATAAAACTCTATGATTTTAGTAATAATAAAAATGATGTTATGAATTTTAACTATACCCGTGATTGGCTTGATGATGGTTTTCCTATTCAGTTTAATCAAAAAGGTATAAATGTTCTATCTAC
>JAUVIB010000231.1 GCA_030592985.1 Calditrichaceae bacterium
CAGGTTGGCCTTGGTGTATTAGTTGGTGATATTAGGCAAGGTAAAGTTTATATCGAATTGAACCCACAATTCAAAGATAATAACTTACTACTTTCAGGCATAATAGAAGATAATAAGTATTCTGGTGAATGGGCATGGACTAGTTATATCGGCATTACTAATCGGGGCATGTTTAATGCTATAAAAAAGTGATAAAACTTCATAGTCTGACTTACCGCAGGTTAAGCATTTACTAATTTATATACCAACTTCAAGGATTTTTATACAAAATAGAATTCAATTGGGATATTTGTTATTCAAAAAAGATGAAACTAAGCTATAAAACTTCTCAACAGTCATTTCCTGTTCTAATGATTATTCACTATTTATACCCTCAATACCTATCATAAATCTAATTAATGACAAATATTTTTTATCTATATTTAAAAAATTACTATATTAACTTTTCTATTTAAATAGTGTCCGAAAGAAAAGTACATGTCCGTCATTGCGAATTGGGATTTATCCCGATGTGGCAATCCCACATGGATGATATAACCTACTGTTTTTTAATGGGATTTCTCCCTATGGTCGAAAAGACGAAAAAAGAGACTTTTCGTTCAGGTACTAAATATAGAAAAAATCAAATAAGGCCATAGTCATTATAACGGAGATTAAGCATGAATTTTTCCATTGTTGATTATATTGTATTTATTGGTTATATCGTTATGATCATTTCTCTTGGTTTATGGGTATCACGGGATAAGAAAGGTCATCAAAAAAATACGGAAGATTATTTCCTTGCCGGTAAGTCGCTCCCCTGGTGGGCTATTGGCGCATCGCTGATTGCCGCTAATATTTCCGCGGAACAATTTATCGGAATGTCCGGATCCGGATTTGCTATCGGCCTGGCCATTGCCACTTATGAATGGATGGCTGCTTTTACTTTAATTATTGTAGGAAAATTCTTCCTTCCTATTTTTATCGAAAAAAAATTATATACGATTCCACAATTTATTGAGCAGCGTTTCAGTACTAATTTAAAGACCATTCTCGCTGTTTTCTGGATATCTTTATTTATATTTGTAAATCTGACTTCTGTCCTGTTTCTTGGCGCTAAAGCAATCGATACAATACTCGGCAGTGGTGACGGAAGCATGATTGTCTATGCTATTATCGGATTTTGTTTTATTGCTGCTGCTTATTCAATATATGGTGGTTTGGCTGCAGTGGCCTGGACAGACGTCCTTCAGGTGGTTTTGTTGATTATCGGTGGATTGATTACCATGTTTGCCGCTTTGGAAGCTGTAACGCCCGGGGGAGGTATTATCAATGGGTTTAATCACTTATTGACCCATGCCGGTGATAAATTTCATATGATTCTTAGTCGGGATAATCCACAATATTTTAATTTACCCGGTATTGCCGTTCTAATCGGCGGGATGTGGGTTGCCAATCTTTATTATTGGGGTTTTAATCAGTATATCATCCAACGTACTTTAGCGGCAAAATCTCTAAAAGAAGCACAAAGGGGTATTATTTTTGCCGGAATTCTAAAACTTATTATTCCCTTAATCGTTGTTATTCCCGGTATTATTGTGTTTGTTATGTTTACACAACCGGAGGGAACGGCTATTATTCCGGGAGTTAATGAAGCTTTTCAACTTCCTGATGGTGGTATAAACTTTGATAAAGCTTATCCCTGGTTGATTAGTGTATTTATCCCGACAGGCTTTAAGGGTTTAGTACTGGCTGCTCTTGTAGCTGCTATTGTATCCTCTCTTGCATCAATGCTCAATTCTACTTCAACGATTTTTACAATGGATGTTTATAAGCCTTTTATCAATAAAGGGGCTAGTCAAAAAAATATGGTAAATGTCGGACGTACTACCGCTGCTGTTGCACTGGTTATTGCCGGATTTTTAGCACCCCTTCTCGGGAATATTCCACAGATGTTCCAATATATACAGGAATATACCGGCTTGGTAAGTCCCGGTATTCTCGCTGTCTTTTTAATGGGCTTATTCTGGAAAAAAGCAACCAATAAGGGTGCAATAATTGGGGTTATCTCTTCAATACTTGTCGCGCTTCTGCTTAAAAGCGCCGTCGTTGATTTACCGTGGATGGATCAAATGTTTTATACCATGCTAATCACCATGGCCATAATTGCAGGGGTTAGTCTGACAACATCAGAAAATGATGATGATCCAAAGAGTATATCTTTAACCTCCAAAATCTTCAAAACGGATCCTGTTTTTAATATCGGGGCTTATGCTATTATTACCATAATTGTAGTTCTATACGCCATATTCTGGTAAAATGACAGCAGAGAACAATCTTCATAAGATTGTTCTCTGCTTATTTATTCTAACCCAATTTTAACGGTCCTTCAATTCGTATCGTCCTGTTTTTTTCACATTCGTCACATTGGCATAATTCCCGGAGTTTTTCATAGGTATAAATGCCGGTTTTATGCCCATCGCTAAAATGGAAATTTATAGCATAATTTCCATACTTGCTCCAGCTTAGTATTTTTATGGATTTTTTATGCAGTTTAAGCATTTTATAGACAGTTTTATTGTTATCGCCATCTCTTCTCTCACAACTGGCGCAGGGGCAAAATTCTCGCAGATGCTGAGCAAAATATAGACTCTCATGGTTGTCATCCCATTTTATGGTTATAACTTCATCACTAATCTGGTCTATATTAACGGGTTTCATATTTTTACTCTCTTAATTGATAGTATCGGAATTTCTTAAATAATGTGTAAGTAGAACAACTCACCAATCACTATTTACTATTCTTTCAGCTTTTTTCAACCCATATTTGAACCAAATTAATAATTGTTTCCACCGCTTTTTCCATATCCTGAATTGAAATCCACTCTTTCTGACTATGGAAATTATGACCACCTGTAAAAACATTAGGGGTGGGTAAGTCCATATAGGAAAGACGCGCACCATCCGTACCGCCGCGGATAATATTTTTAATGGGCTCCACTCCACTACGTTTAACCGCTTCTAAAGCATACTCTACCACTTTCGGATGCTCATCAATTTTATATTTCATGTTTCGGTAGGATTCCTTAATTTCCATGGACAGAGAGGCCGGAGTGTATTTCCCTGATAATTCATTACAAATGGTTTGCAGAAATTCTTCTTTTTCCTTTAAACCTTCCACTGTAAAATCACGGACTAAAAAGACGATTTCTGTATTTTCCACAGAACCCTTCATGGCATGGGGATGTAAATAACCTTCTCTTTTCTCCGTGGTTTCGGGTGATAAACGGTCTTTTGGCAGTCGCTCAAGCAATTCAGAGCCAATTTTAATACCATTTATCATCTGATTTTTCGCATATCCGGGATGAACATTAACACCTTTGATAGTGATAATGGCCGTATCGGCACAAAAAGTTTCATCCTCTATTTCACCAACCGTTTCACCATCTATAGTATAGGCGTAATCAGCGTCAAACTGCTTTACATCAAAATGCTCGGTACCGGTTCCTACCTCTTCATCCACCGTAAAAGCAATTCTGAGTTTACCATGTTTTATTTCCGGATGTTCAATGAGATAGGTGAGGGCACCTATGATTTCGGCAATTCCCGCTTTATTATCCGCTCCGAGGAGCGTTGTTCCGTCTGTGGTAATGATATCATGTCCAATACATTGTTTAAGCGCCGGATTTTGTGCAAATTCAATCACCTGGACCGGGTCATTCTTTAAAACAATGTCACCGCCCTGATAGTTTGCATTAATGATGGGATTAACATCTTTCCCGCTTACTTCAGGCGATGTATCCACATGGGCAATAAGTCCGATAGTAGGGACCTTTTTATCGGTATTGGCAGGTAAAGTGGCAAATACATAGCCGTGTTTGGTTAGTTCTACATCTTGCAGTCCCAATTCATTTAATTCTTTTACGAGATGCCTGGACAGGTCTAACTGTTTCATCGTACTTGGATAGGTATCTGATTCTTCACTGGATTGAGTATCAAATTTTACATAGGTTAAAAACCGGTCTAAAAAAAGATGTCGCATAAGTTATCCTTTCCTTTTTCTTAAAAATGTGTGAATATAAATCACAAAGTATATATTTCCTGATTTCTTAACTAAAACTGAGTTATCAATTATTTTGATCTGTCCGGCCTTCAAAAGGGAATGTATAAGTAAATTCTGTGAACTGCCCTTTTTCATAATTAATATCAAATTTTCCGTTTTTCTTTTTAACTTTTTCCTGTATAATATCCATTCCCACCCCTCGTCCGGAAATCATATTACTTGAATCCGATGTGGATATTCCAGAATAGAAAATAGCCATAGCAATTTTTTTCTCATCCCATTGTTCAACTTCTTCTACTTTCCATTTGTCGGACTTTAAAACTTTTTCCTTGATTTTATCAATTTGCAAGCCGCGTCCGTCATCACGTATGGTTATACCAACCGAATTATCTGTTTTAAAGGTAAGTATTTCAATGGTTCCTTCCGTAGGTTTCCCATGTTCCTCGCGTTCAAGTGGAAGTTCGATTCCATGAGCAATAGAGTTCCTAAGTGATTGTACAATAATATCCCTAATGAGAAATTTATCTTGTCTCGGTATCATATTTATATCAAAATTCTGATGGTTTATTTTAATCTTTTTATTAAGTTCTTTACTTTGTTCATCAACCAGTCTTTCAAAAGCTTCCATATAGCGCTGATTTTCATAGCCCCGGTTCATACGCATATGTTTATGAATATTACTGATTTTATTAAGCAAATTATTTACAATGTTTAATGAATCTACCAAAGACGTCAGATGGTGCTTTAGAGAAGAAACCTGGGATTCACTGATAGATCCATTGTTACGGATATCGCTTAACTCGTCTTCGAAACGATGAGCAAGTTTCGCAAAGAAATTTAATCCCAATAAACTGGCATTTCCTTTTATTGAATGAACGGACCGGTAAACTGTATCTAATTGATCTTCGTTGATCTCTTTAGCCTTTAATGATAAAATCTGTTTAGTATTATTAATCTCTGTATTAACCAATGTTATAAATTCGTCCAGCATTTGTGGCTCGACATTAAGCAGGTTGAGCAGCCAGTTAATCTGTTTATTTTCTTCTTCTTCTGAGTTTTTCAATTTTTGTGACAATATTACCTGCTCTGTAATATCTCTTACAGTAACAATCAACGAAAGAGATAAAGCGTTATCATCGAAAATACGTCTGAAACGAAAGGTTAAGTATTTATGATTTACTCCTTGCTTAAATTCAAATTTTACTTCGGAGAGAGGATTTAAATCATCCAATATATCTTCATCCACATCTCTTTGAAAGAGCAGATCTAAGTAATTTTTAACATCAGTCAGGTGATCATCCGATATTTTTTCTTTTAATATGGAAAGAAAAGATACTTTTGCCAGGCTGGTTTCTTCAAGGATCGATTCAAGTATAGCAGAATTTTGCTCTCCGAAAACAAATTCGCTGTTAAGTAAAAACAGACCTTCTTCCACATTATTTAATATATCATCGGTCTCTTTTTTACTTGCCTGAAGGCGTCTTCCCCTGCGAATTACATGCATTGCGAGGTAAATACTTAAAGCTAACAATATGAAAATAGGGATTAAGAATTCTGCTTTTTGCCAAAAGGGAGGTTCAACATTAAAAGTAACTTTAGCCGACTCTGTTGCTACATTAAAATCCCCATCTCTTGCACGTACTTCAAAGGTGTGTGAACCTTTGCTTAAGGATAAAAATAAGTTACTCGTTTTATAGTCAAATGGCGTCCATTCCTCGTTATCCATGCGATATGA
>JAUVIB010000245.1 GCA_030592985.1 Calditrichaceae bacterium
CATATTTCCATGTCAAAGGTAAGTATCTGGGAAACTGAAAAATACCGGTTGGATTATTGTGAGTAACAGGGATACGCTTAAAATAAATGAAATATTTTATAGCATTCAGGGAGAGTCGACTCACGCCGGACGCCCCTGTGTTTTTGTTCGCTTAACCTTTTGCGATTTGCGTTGTACTTATTGTGATACACAATATGCTTATAATGAAGGTGAAGAAAAAAATATTGCTGATATTATTGATGAAATCAGTACGTTTCATTGTAAATTAGTTGAAATAACCGGCGGAGAACCTTTACTGCAAGAAAATATTTTACCATTAATGAGTCGCTTGTGCAATGATGGGTATGAAGTTTTGCTGGAAACGGGAGGGCATCAAGACATCAGCATTGTGGATAAGCGTGTACAAAGAATAATGGATATTAAATGCCCCTCCAGCGATGAGTCTGATAAAAACCTTTGGGCTAATATCAATTATCTGACAGCAAACGATCAGGTTAAGTTTGTAATCGGCAACAGGGAAGATTATGAATGGGCGGCAGATAAAGTAAATCATTATCAGCTCAACCGTATCTGTCCCGTATTGTTTGCGCCTGTTTATAAAAAAATTGATTTAAAAGAATTAGCGGAATGGATATTGCAGGATCATTTGGATGTACAGCTACAATTGCAGCTACAAAAATATATCTGGCCGGCAAATCAAAGAGGTGTATAGAGAATATCGAATAAAGGAGTTTTAAAGTGAGCAATAAACTTGAAGTCTTTGATAATAAATATGCGGACAGGGATTATTTTATTACACATGTAAATGAAGAGTTTACATCGGTTTGTCCAATGACAGGACTGCCTGATTTTGGCGTTATTACCATAAGTTATATACCGGATAAACTGTGTGTTGAGTTGAAATCCCTGAAATACTATTTACTGGATTTTAGAAATAAGGGAATATTTTACGAGTCGGTGATCAATGAAATACTGGATGACCTCGTAAAAGTATGTCAGCCGCGTTTTATAAAAGTAGAAGGAAATTTTACAACTCGTGGCGGTTTACATTCAATAGTAAAATCTGTTTATGATCCACAAAACAGGGGTGATATTTAAAGTGATCAGGGAAAAAGCGATTGTTTTGGTATCCGGTGGATTGGATAGCTGTGTAACTGCCGCTATAGCCGCGCAGGATTATGAACTGATCTTTTTGCATCTGAATTACCGTCAGAAAACCGAAAAAAGGGAACTACAGGCTTTTAATGATCTGGGGGATTTCTATCACGTAGAAAAACGAGTTATTGTGGATGTTTCTTTCTTTCAGAATATTGGCGGTTCCAGCTTAACCGATCCGAAAATTGATGTGACTATAGCAGATTTGGAGACAAAAAATATTCCCAGCAGTTATGTTCCTTTCCGCAATGCTAATATTTTATCGATCGCCGCCAGTCATGCTGAAGTGCTGGGCGCTGTAAAGATATTTATTGGCGCAGTGGAGGAGGACTCTTCCGGTTATCCCGATTGCCGGGAAAATTTTTTCGCAGCTTTTAATCACATTTTGCACATTGGCACCAAACCTGATACCAAATTGGAAATTGTTACACCGGTGATTAATTTGAAAAAATGGCAGATTGTAGCCAAAGGGCTGGAATTAGGCTCTCCGTTGGATAAAACCTGGTCCTGTTATCAAAATGAAGATGAAGCCTGCGGTGTTTGTGATAGCTGCGCTTTGCGTTTACGGGGATTTCAAAAAAATGGGATAGAAGACCCGCTGCCCTATAAAGTCAGACCGAACTATATAGCATAATCCTCAACTCTGTTCCATTCCCAAGTCTAATCATCCCATCAAAATCTTGTCATTATCTCATCAAAATACCTGTCATTACGAATGTTAGCGAAGTAATCTCATCAGGGAAACCGAATTATTAACGGGACAAAAATCATAATCTTAATATGGTACCTAAATTATGCGATTCTTGTTATATATATTGTATTTTCAAAAAATTAGCGAAATCAATTGGGTGAAAAGAAAATATATAGGTGGCTGAGCTTTGCCTGCCCGGCTCAGACGGGTCGAAGCTCCGTCGCCCCTTCGACAAGCTCAGGGAGCTTATTCAATGCCAAGTTTTTAATATAATCACCAAACAAGCGCTCAATTTAGGTAGTACTTTATAAAACAAATACAAGCGGACAAGGCAGATGAAGAGAGAAGGTGATGAAGATTACCACGCTCCACTCCGTTTCGCTCGTAATGACAGATACAAAACCAAATTGTCCTTACACTTTAGTGAGTTAGCATTTAAAAGGTAAAAACCTGCAATATCCTCAAAGGGATTATTTCTCATTATTTATTTTTTCATTGTCGTAAAAGTATTGGTAAATACTGTATCATTTTCAGTAAAACTGGGATCAAACCTATATAAAAAAGCAATTTTAAAAGTGCCTGATTCATTTACTGATACTATACCTGTTTGAGTTGAATCCGGTAAAAGTTCAATAGGCGTTCCATCGCATTCCGCAGTGCAAATATCATTATGCCAATCTGAGAAAATCCATGCTCCACCCTTATTCTCTACAAGCGCATAGACTAATTCAGAACAGCAATGATTGAAGAAAGCCGAAAAGACGGTATTGTTCAATATACTGTATTTGACCAATCCCCGGGTATAATGGAGTGAATCCGTTGTTGCCATTAGTTTGTTCTTACTAATTTTTAAATTAACTGTCTTGATACCTCCGCCGTAGTATTCCACCAGAGAATCACTTGTTTTATATTCATCTTTATCGACGATAATTCTGTATTTATCATAGCTCATATCTTTAAATGAATAAAAGCCTGTTGAGTCTGTAAATGCCTCATAATCTGTTGCCTGGAGGCGGACTTTTACAGAGTCAATGGCTAAGCCTGAAAACTCATCTGTAACATATCCCCGTATCTCTTTTTCACTCGTTCTGTCTGTAACCGGATTATTGCATTGAGTAAACAGGATAGTAAGAATACTTAGCGCTATTAATGATCTCATTACATTCCCTCTTTTGTATTAAGTCTTGATTTTTTATCGAATTTAATAGTAAATTACCACTTAACCTTTAACCACTGCGAGCGGTTTAAGTTCCGTTTCAATATCGATCAGATCCAGTTGATTGTTGATTACTGTTGAAATATCCTTATAGGCTCCGGCCGCTTCATCAAGGTCTCTTTTACTGTGCAGTGAATGTAATATTCCTAATTTGTCCAATCGACGGCTCTCTTCCTTAAAATCAAGTTCTCTCCGTGCCTGATTTCGTCCCATTTTTCTGCCGGCGCCATGGGAACAGGATTTAAAAGATTCAGGATTCCCTTTTCCCCTGACGATATAACTTGCCGTCCCCTGCGATCCCGGAATTATGCCATATTCGTTTTTAAATGCTCTTGTGGCTCCTTTGCGGTGTACCATTACCATTTTATTGAAATGTTTTTCCAAGGCTGCATAATTATGGGCAATATTAATCATTTCGGCAAATTTAATATCATGGAATTCCTGCATAAATATTTCCTGTACCCGAGTCATCATTAATTTGCGGTTAGCAAGGGCGAACTCAACACAATAATTCATTTCATGGATATATGTTTGTCCTTCATCGGAATCGAGCGGTAAGTAGGCCAATTGCCAGCCTTTGGGGATAGAGGAGTGCCATTTTTTATTCAGGTTTATAGCAAGTTTATTATGGTGATTAGCGACTTTATAGCCAATATTCCTACTTCCCGAATGAATCATTATCCAAATATGACCCTCATTGTCCTTTTGTAACTCAATAAAATGATTCCCGCCACCGAGTGTTCCTAATTGCCGCAAAGCATTTGTAAATTCGCGTTCCACAACAGGAAAATTGAATCTACCTTCGTTCGGCATCAGGTTTTTATTCTGGTTTGTTTTATGATGACTAAATCCAACCGGAACAGATTTCCGTATTCTAACTAATATATTTAATAGATTATTTTCAGTAATCTCTGTCTGGGAAGTTTTTAACGCACACATTCCACATCCGATATCAACGCCTACGGCATTGGGGATTATGGTATCCTTCAAAGCCAGCACACCGCCGATTGGCATCCCATATCCCTGATGGGCGTCGGGCATAATGGCAACATGACTGAAAGTAAAGGGCAATTCCGTTAAATGTTTTGCCTGCTCAAGAGCACCTTCTTCAATGGGATCCAACCAAAGTTTAAGAGGAACAGTACCATTTGAAATAACTTTTTCCATAAATGAAATTTACCACAAAATAAATAGATCATCAATTCTAATTTAATTTCAAAACTATTTCATTTTTGAAACCGAAATCTATCTATTTTTCCTGAAAGTGACTTAGTAATTCAACAATTTCCCTTCGAACCTTAAGAATCATATCCCAACGTTTATCTGCAACTTTCCTTGAGTTATATTGTCCATCCTCATTGCCGGCGCTCTTTGTTATGAATTTGGTGTCATTGAAAAAATCAGCAATAATCCTGACTTCTTCATTAAGAATATGTCGTGCTTTCTGCACCAGGTCTTTTTTGATTCCGGCTTTATCAGCAGCGTCTGACGCCGTTTTTAAGCTATGCAGCAGCGTATAATCTTCAACACCATCACGCACTGCTTCCCAGCGTTTACTGGTGATCACACCTTTTCCTTCATAGATCATAGCATATTCAAAGCCTGATTCCGGTTGAAACCAAAAATTACGACCCCGATAATAGTTGTAAAATCCAATACCAGTATGGCCAAAATGCCAGACCATCCAGGATTGACCCCGATAATGACCCAGCGGGGATAAATGTTTGGCATTATCTGCACAATCATAATTCCACCAAAGTGTTTTTGTGGAATGGATATAATTCAGTTTATCTTTTGGGAATAAAAAAGTTTGCATTGGTGTCCATATATCAACGTAAGGCGTCATTTCTTGAAGTTGTTCCATAGTAATTTGTGCAACCGGATTGGCATAAATACGAATTTTCGGATCGATATCACGTACAAGCTTTGCCCATTTCATAAATCTGTTTACATTTTTTCCATGCTCAAGTCCGGGTTCATCCTGAGGATAAAAGGCAAAGTTTTCATACCCATAGCCTGACTCTTTTAAATGCTTAATCCATAAGGGAATAAAACTACGGTATGCTATTAACCATGGGGAAGAGAAGGCTGGTGAAGGACCACTAAAAGACCCCAGACTGTGAAAAAGAATTATTCCTCTTGGTGCATGACTTGCCATAAAAGTGTCGTGATCAGAATAATCGATATTAATAATTTTTCCGGAGTTATCAAAAGTTGCTTTGGGAGGAATTGTACTTGTAAATACATTTGTGCCGTGTGCAATTTGATCGGCAAAAGTTCCTTCCGGTTGTTGAGTTCCACTCCAGTTGCATAGATTCAACGGTTGTTCTTTTGCTAAAGGCACATCCCAAATCATAATAGTTAATTCAACAGCTGTTTCTACAAAATGAACATCCAGGCTTTTAAGATGAACTTTAGTTTTCCATGTTCCAGGCGTCAGGTTTGCTGTATTTATTGTAAACCAAAGCTGTCTTCCTGCCCATGCCGGAATGACCAGTAGGTTCCCTGTATTTA
>JAUVIB010000011.1 GCA_030592985.1 Calditrichaceae bacterium
ATTAAATTGATATTTTGATTTAGAACTTTAGTTCATCTCTAAGGAAAGATTTGATCTTAGAGATATCAATTCGTTTTTGTTCCATAGTATCGCGATAGCGCACAGTAACTGTGTTGTTTCCCAGTGTTTCCGTATCAATGGTAAAGCAGAAGGGTGTACCCGCTTCATCCTGGCGGCGGTATCGCTTACCGATTGAGCCTGCTTCATCATAGAAAACACGATAATCGCCGCGTAAATCAGCAATAACTTCTTTGGCGAGCTCAGGCATGCCATCTCTTTTCACAAGAGGGAAAACGGCCGCTTTAATAGGGGCAATAGAAGGGGCAAATTTCATTACAACCCTTTCTTCTTCTTCCGTGTAGGCATCCACAAGGCAGGTTAAAAGTGTGCGGTCGCAGCCGATGGAAGTTTCAACAACATAGGGAATAAATCGTTCTTTGGCTTGATCGTCAAAGTAACGAAGATCTTTTCCCGAATATTCTTTATGCCGGCTTAGGTCAAAGTCACCTCTGTTATGGACACCTTCAATTTCCTGCCAACCGAAAGGAAATTCATACTCAATATCAAAAGCCGATTTGGCGTAATGAGCCAATTCGTTTGGTCCATGCTCATGAAAGCGAAGTTTTTCAGATCTTAATCCCAATCTACTATACCACTTCATGCGCTGTTCTTTCCAATACTCAAACCATTTTTCATCTTCACCGGGACGGACAAAAAACTGCATTTCCATTTGTTCAAATTCCCGTGTGCGAAAGATGAAATTTCCCGGAGTAATTTCATTACGGAAAGCTTTACCTATTTGAGCGATACCGAAAGGCAGCTTTTTACGGGCAGCTTCCCGTACATTATGAAAATTTACATAAATTCCCTGAGCGGTTTCAGGACGCAGGAAAACAACGCTGGCAGAATCTTCCACCGGTCCCATAAAAGTTTTAAACATCAGATTGAAATGTCGGGCTTCAGTGAAGGAATCTCTGTTGCCGCATACAGGGCACGGTTTTGATGTATCAATTTGGTCTTCACGGAAACGGGATTTACATACCTTGCAGTCAATCATTGGATCCGTGAACCCTTCAACATGACCTGAGGCTTCCCATACTTTGGGATGCATGAGAATACTGGCGTCAATGCCTTCGATATCATCGCGCTCATAGACCATACTTTTCCACCATAATTCTTTAATATTTTTTTTCATCTCAATTCCAAGGGGACCATAATCATAGCAGGAATTGATTCCGCCATATATTTCGCTACTCTGAAAAATAAATCCACGCCGCTTGCTTAATGAAACCAGTTTATCCATAGTCTTTTCAATATTTTTTGCCACAATACACTCCTGAATTTTCGTTGTTCTGATTGAAAGACGAGAATATAAGATATTTCAGCCTATTATGAAAGAAGAAGTTAAAAATTGAAGGTCTCAATATTTTTTTTAGATTAAGTAGAGATGACATTAAATGAGAATTTCATTGATAATAACCGTTTAAAGAATATCGATAAACTTTAAGTTACTTGAAAACGTATCAATTCTGCTGATATTTCTGTGGAATTTGGGATTACTAAACACCGGATAAATTGATATGTTTGACGCAAAACCTGATTTATTGTAATACTCATAAATATGATGATGCACGAAATTAGGTTCGTTCTGCCTGAAAAGAGTACCGTTTAATCGTTAAATAGGCCTTTTATTTCGTGGTTCCTACCGTTTACTCATTTAGATAGAATATTCGTAACCTTCCATAGTTGTTTACGTTTCTAATACCAAAGGTCTTATTGTTAAACCAACGCCGTAGGAGGTGTCATGCAAAGATCCAAAGTATTATTCAGTGTACTGCTTATAATGGCAGTCATGAGTCAGGCGACATTGTTAATGGCTCAGGAACGAGAAGTAAACTGGAAAGCTTTCAGTGTTAATCTCACTAAAGCGATTAAGTCGGATAACCCTGGTTTGCAGCAATCGGCCATGCAGCGTATTATTCGCTATGCCGACAAATTAGAAGTGGATAATGCGGTTTATGATATCGCAAATATCTTCCGCTTTGATAAGAATCCCCGGGTACGTAGAATGGCAATGGTTACGCTTTCGAGTATTAATTCGGATAAGTCGATGGATTATCTTTCCCGCTATTTGAAATTTGAGGAAGATAAAGCCATACAAAAACAAGCTTGTTGTATAATGGCATTGCATGAAAGTTTAAAAACAGTGGGAAAAGAGGAATATGTTGCGGAAGTGGATGAAAACGTGGATGAAAACGAGGAAACATATGACCGTTAGATCATTCGAATTGAAATAAAAAGGGAATAACCGAATTAATGGTTATTCCCTTTTTTTATATAACCAATTAAGCGATTAACCTGTTTTAACCTTCAAACGGTAGACATTCGTTTTATGTTTTTGGAAGCCCAAGGATATGTATAAATTATTGGCTGCTACTCTTGCAGGATGGCAGGTAAGGCCAATATCCTGAGCCCCTTTTGATTTTGCAATCTCGATAGCATGGAACATTAGCTGTTTACCGATGCCCTGCTTTCTGGCTTTATTATGTACAACAACATCTTCTATCCGAACCATGAAACCACTTAGTTTTCTGATAAAAACAAGTGAAAGAATACCCACGATTGCATTATTATCATTTTCATCGATAGCTGTAAGCAGCATCGTGTTTTTTGTGGAGATTATTTTTTCCAATTCATCCATTGTAATTACGACAGATTTATCGGTAAGTTGTTGGAGCAGCTCGCTAACTAAGGCAAAGATATGTTGATCCGTATATGTTAACTCTTTTATTGTAATCATATTTTCTAATCCCATAATATTCCTTTCCCTTTTTAATAATTTAATACTTCTTTACTGTTAAACCAAATATGAAATTAAAAGACTTGTGTGATTTAGTGAAAATTGTTGATTACCTATTATTATAGCATTAACTTTAGTCTTATGAAATATTATTTATTACCATTTATCATGTTATTTAGCTTTAAGTTTTCTCCGGCAGATGATTTTAAGATGTTGAGCGCAAACCGTATTTCAGGTTTGATTCCTGAAATACAGGATGCCTACGGGGTTACTTTTCGTGACTTAAATAATGATCAATATCCTGATCTTTATATTGTTTGTTTTCGAGGTCTTAATCGCTTGCTTATAAACAATGGAGGTATAATCCCTTTTGTAGGCAGGACGATATCCAGCGGTCTTGGCGGTTATTTAATGCGTCGCGGGAAAACCAATTTGGAGTTAGGTTCGTATACGGCAGATTTTAACAATGATGGATTTCCGGATATTTTTATCGGCGGTTGGGGGAAAACAACCAGCCTTTTTAAGAACAAAGGCGCATTACGTTTTGATAATGTTACAGATAATTTAAATATACTGGGACTGTCTGATATAAATCAAGCGCTTTGGTTTGACGCTGATAATGACGGTCATCTTGATATTTTTTTAACGGATGAACATTACGGAAATCGTCTGTTAATAAATCAGGGCAATGAAACCTTTAAAGAAAAGGTTTGGATGGAGGTTATTAATGATTCCACCATTAGTCAGGGCGCCTGTGCCGGTGATTTTGATAATGATGGTGATATTGATATTTATGTGGCAAACTGGAATCATCCGGATGACCTTTTATTAAATACGGGCGACGGTTTTTTTGAACCGGTAACAGCCGAATTGCCAACCCTTAAAAAAAACTATTTTTCCAATAGCGCTTCTTGTGCCGATGTGGATAATGACGGCGACCTGGACTTGTTTGTACCGACAAAAGATGGTTATATCTTTTCCTATCGAAATAATTCAGGATCATTTGAATTAATTAAAAAAATACCCTTTACCCATCTGGGAGATAATGTTTACGGTCTTCTGTTTGAAGATTTTAATCAGGATGGCTGGCTCGATTGCCTGATAACAACTCAGGGGATAAATCGTTTGTATCTGAACGATTGTCGCGGCGGCTTTAAAAACGAATTTGACAGTGATAGCTCTGTCGCTTACAGTACCGGGTCGGCCGCGGCAGATTTGGATCTTGATGGGGACCTTGATATTTTTATTTCTAATAAAAATACCGATTGCCAACTTTTTTTAAATCCTTCCAATAAAAAGAACTATCTGATTTTTAAATTTATCGGAATTAATTCTAACAGGGAAGCCATCGGGACTAAAGTATCTTTATATGCAGGAAGCGGTACTGAAAGAAAATTAATCGCTTACCGTGAAGTACGGGTAAACCATTCCTATTTATCTTCAGGAAGTCCTGATATCTTTTTTTCTATTGAAAATCAGAAGTCTTTGGAAGTGCATGCTGTTTTTCCCTCCGGTAAAGAAGTAGTTAAAAAAAATCTAATGCCCGGGAAATCGTATACAATTAAAGAGTACAGCGAAATCATTAGCGCTTTTTATCTGAGTCAAAAATTTATCCTTTTCCATATTAAACAAAGTCGTTTCTGGCTAAATAGTTTCTTATTGTTTTTGTTGTTTGCTTATCTTTATCTCTACACTTATTTTGGCGTTAATCGGTATAACTGGCAGGCTCTACAGATTGCAACTCTTATGATTATCTGGCTATTTGGAGCTATCAGTTTAACTTTTATTTTACGTGATAGATCGTTTTATGTTATTATCAGCTCTTTACTTGGTTTCTCTTTCCCCATTTCAATTGTAAACACTATCCATTTTGAATTTCAGAAAAAACTGATAGATCAACAGTCAGCTTTCAAAGAAGGCCTGCGTAAATTTAGCGAAGATATGATGAGGATATATAATAATAATGAACTGTATAAGTGTTTTTTAGAAACGATTTATAATCATTCGGATATTTCAAAAGCATTAATACTTTTTCAAAAGGGAGATCATTTAAAAATTAGCTATAGTTTGCCGAAAGTAGAAGAAGAAACTTTTTACAAACTGAATGATGAACAACAACGCCTGCTTAGTAGTGATGTTATTTTTTCCTTAAAGAAAAACAAAAAATTAACGCCATTATTTAAATCGTTTGCCATCAATGCCCTAATTCCAATCCGCGGCAGTCAGGCAAAAGCCGGATTTCTTGGAATTCGTTTGGATAACAGTAATGAAACAGTCAATAAAGAGGATTTACGCAATATATCAACCATTAGCAATCAATTATTAATTGCTATAGATAACAATGACTACATAAAAAAAGAAGCTGAATTAGTGAAACAGCTAACCGAATCAAAAATACGAAAAGAATATTTAAACCAGTTGGAAAAAACAAATAGAGAGCTTGATCAAAAAAACAATGAATTGATACGGTTATTTAAAGAACTCCAGGAAAAAGAAGGTCAGTTGATCCATTCCGAAAAAATGGCGTCGCTTGGGCAGCTTGTTGCCGGTATTTCTCATGAATTAAATAACCCTATAAGTTTTATTTATGCCAATATGCAGATTTTAGAGGGCTATATTAATGAGATTGAAGAACTGATGGGCGGTAATTTGAAAACGGTCGATGAATTTACAGATATTCTACGGGATATTAAATCGATTATTGATGATAATAAACGTGGCAGCCTTTCATTAAAAGAAATTGTTCAAAATTTGAAGAGTTTTTCGCGTCTTGATCAGGCAGAATGGAAAAAGGCTTTCCCCGTTGATGGCATTGAAAATAGTTTGAAGATATTAAAGCAACAAATTAATGAAAAAATTACGATTGAAAAAGATACGGCGTACAATCCTGAAATTTATTGCAACCCGGGGCAGTTAAATCAGGTTTTTGTCAATATTATTATGAATGCGTTACAAGCGCTTGAACAAGATGGAACGATAACAATAAAGACTTTTAAACAGAATTCCAAATTGTTAATTACTATTTCCGATGACGGTCCCGGCATTGAGGATCAAATAATATCAAAAATATTTGATCCTTTCTTTACAACTAAAGATGTTAACAAGGGAACCGGATTGGGCTTGAGTATTTCTTATAGTATTATTCAAAGTCATGGGGGCAGGCTGTCTGTTGACAGTATTGTTGGCAAAGGAACGATGTTTATTATTGAACTGCCTCTGGATTCCCGGCAGAAATTAGAATAGAGGTATTTTTTATTAACAACTTTAAAAATTATAACTTATTGAAAACCCAATTTGAAATTTAATATCTTCATCTCCTGCAATATATATATCACGATAAATATAATGTGATATCCCTAACGCTAAACCAAAGTTTAATTTTTTAATACTTTTTATATAATAAAATTCCTCTTTCATATAAAGGCCACCCATTAAATTTTCTGCATACTCGTCAATGGTATTCATAAATATTAATTCTCTGTGGATATCAGGAACTCCTGTGTTAACACTTGCGCATAGATTTATTCCGTATTCATTACTATTGTTCTTTTTTAAAGAGATTGTTGACAATAATTGCATAAATATCAGACTTTTTATTCCGCTGCCGGCGTCAAGTCTAAAGCGTAAACTAAGGTTATTCTTTTTATAGGGATTTATAGAAATGCCCGCGTCAAGGGCATAGAGTCCGATTCCAAGATGAAAGGAATACAGAGAATCTTTTTCAATATTTACCCGCAGATGAGAAAAAGTGGCAAAATCCGGGAAAGAATACTCTATGCTTGTTCCTTCTTCAATAAAAGCGGACTGGATAACCACATCCGGATTATAGTAATAAAAAAAAGATTTACTTTCTTGGGAAAAACAAACAGCTGGGAGAAGAATAACAAACAATACAAATTGAAATATTTCTAGATTTTTCATTAAATATCCTTATCATTCCTGATTGTTCTTATTTGTCAAATTATCGTATATAAAACTATAAAGTTCCTTTTGACAAACCACCATCCACCTGAATAGTAGTCCCGGTAATAAAGGATGCTTGTTCAGAGGCCAGAAAAGTAATTATTCCGGCCAAGTCTGCCGGTGCACCGATCCTCTTTAACGGAGCATCCGAAGTGAACTGCCGCATAATATCTTCACGTGATATCCCGTGCTCCATTTTATTAACAATTATTCGTTCCAAACCGTCCGTCAGATGATAGCCTGGAGCGACATTATTGACGGTGATATTGTATTCCCCCAGTTCAAAAGAGAGTGTTTTTGCCAACCCGATTACTGCAAGGCGCAGGGAATTGGAATAGATAAGGTTCTCAATCGGCGCTTTTACCGAGACAGAAGTGATATTGATTATTCGGCCCCATTTATTTGCTTTCATATAAGGAATAATCGCTTTTACAGAATGTACAACACTCATAAAAGTTGTGTCATACCAGGTATGCCATTCTTCATCGGTTGTTTCTATGAAACGCTTTACCGGCGGGCCGCCTGCATTAGTCACCATAATATCAACAGAACCAAACTTTTAATTTGTATCTTTAATAAATGATTCAAGATCATTCTTATTTTTTACATCAAAAGCTGCTGAATGGACTTCAGTATTTGCAGTATGGCGAATTTGATCGACGGTATTTTGCAAATTCTTTTCTGATCGGGCGCAAATTGCTATACGACAGCCCTCTTTTGCCAGCGAAAACGCCGCTGCTTTACCAAGTCCTTTACTGGAAGCAAGGATAATTGCTGTTTTATTTTTTAATCCTAAATCCATATAATCTCCTCAATAGTTCTTGGTAATATCAGAAACTCCCTTTTCGGAAGCAAACATCTTTCAGTAAAAAAGTTAAAAAACCACATAAAAAAATTGCTTGATATAAAATAAATTTAATATCTTAACTAAACTACATTATAGTTAATTTAACCTTTTTTTATAAATATGGAATTATATAAAAAATTCAGAAAAACTGCAGAAGCAACCGGCGCTGTTGTCGAGCTGATTGAGGCAGATGAAAAGGCTTTGGCAAAGGCAATTAATAAAGCCATTGGGGATGCAGAAAGAGTTGTTTACTCTGATCCGGTTGATCTAAGTCCTAAATTATTTAGAGCATTTTTATCACAAAAAGATGTCATTACAAATCCTCATGAGAAAGATCTGGAAGCGGCTGAAGTGGGTATAACAGACGCTTTTTGTGCCGTGGCACGTACCGGTTCCATCTGCTTGTCGTTGGATAATAATGCAGGCGCTGTAATAAGTTTATTATCGAAAAAACATATTGCAGTCCTTTCGCTTGATTCCATTGTTTCTCGTCCAAGAGATGTTTTTGAACTGTCGGCGGCGATTGAACGGGATTTTGTTTTTATAAGCGGACCAAGCGCTACAGCAGATATGGGTGAACTGGTGCGAGGTGCGCATGGTCCGGGCTATTTACATATTATTTTACTGATATGAAGGATATAAAAGATAGGATTAAACTCATCCCTTTAAAACAGGGTGTTGCAGAATAGAGTAATAATACCAAAAGCCTGTCATTCCTGCATGTTTAAAGCAGGAATCTAATACTTTATGGCATAGATTCCCGATAGAAACATTCGGGGATGACAAACTATAACACTCAGCTAATATTTAAAAAAAATGGCAATTTTATATGGATTATAAAACCGTAAAGCCCAGAGATGTTGCTAATAAAAGCTCTGAATTGAACTTTAAAAAAGCCATCCGTATGGCTATTGAAGTGGAGAGTGAAGCGGTTCGTCGTAATACCAATACATTTAATCAGAACCGTTATACAGCGGTAGCTGATATCGAGGATTACGATGCATTGAAAGATAGAGCCAGAGCCATAAAAGAAGAATCTATCGCCACTATACCGCAGTTGATTGATCAATTGCGCGAACAAATTACAAGCCGTGGAGGCTTTTTTTATCTCGCTAAAAACGCTGTGGATGCTAATAACTATATTAAAAATGTATGTGTTGAACATAAGGCTGAACTGATTGTTAAGGCCAAGTCAATGACCTCAGAGGAAACAAAGCTCAATCATGTTCTACAGAATGCCGGAATTGAAGTGGCGGAAACCGATCTCGCCGAGTTTATTCTGCAGGTTGCCGATGAACAGCCATCCCATATTGTTGCTCCTGCAATCCATAGAACCCGTGAGCGAATCGCTGAGTTATTTAAAGAAAAATTTAATCCCGATCAACCATTAGAGACCGGTGAAGAATTAACGGTATTTGCCCGCGAGTGGCTTCGGAATAAGTTCTTACAGGCTGATGTGGGAATCAGCGGAGCAAATTTGATTACCGCCGATACAGGAACAATCGTTTTAGTGGAGAGTGAAGGTAATATCCGTATGACCACAATCCTCCCCCCGGTGCATATTGCTTTGGCCGGTGTGGAAAAAGTAATAAAAAAACGTTCGGATATTGCGCCGTTTATTGAGCTGCTGGCGCCAAGCGGCACCGGACAGCCGTTAACCTCTTATACCAATATTTTAAGACCGCCGCTTAAGTTGCCTGTATATGATTTTAAGGGTGGCAGAAATGCTAAAAATCGGGAATTCCATTTAGTATTAGTTGATAATGGCCGAATGGCCATGCGTGAAGACCCTGTAATAAAAGAAGCGCTCTACTGTATACGATGCAGCGCTTGTCTTAATGTATGTACAAATTTTCAAACTTTAGGAGGCCATGCTTTTGGAGGTGAAACCTATTCCGGAGGTATAGGAGCCATTTGGGAAGCCGGAACCGGGAGACTGGAGAATGCACGTTTTGCCGACCTGTGTACCGGATGCTCACGGTGTATCGATCAATGTCCGGTTAGAATCGATATCCCATGGCTGACAGAAAATATCCGTTTCCGTCTGAATGTTCAGAAAAAAGATTACCTGGCCTCGTTTTTATCCAGGTTTATGCCTACGGCCGCAGAAGATCGCCATAATCCTTTGCAGAAACAATTTTTCGCAAATTATTACTTTTTTGCCCGATTGGGTTCTTTATTGGCTCCTTTATCTAATTGGGCCAGTTCTCTTGTCGTAAGCCGGTGGTTTATGTCTGTTCTTTTTTCGGTGGATAAACGGCGTAAATTGCCCCAATTTAAAAAGGAAACTTTAATTGCTCAATATAAAAAAATGAGTGGTGAATAGAATGGATAAAAAATCAATTTTTGATAAATATAAAGTACTTTTATTCGCCGATATCTATACAAATTACAACTATCCGGAACGAGGTCTATCGGCAATAAAAATTCTTCAGGCTGTTGGTGCAGATGTGGAATTAAGTTCTGTTTTACCCGACGGACGTGCGGCGCTTTCACAGGGAATGATTGCTACTTCTGCGAAAAGAGCTGTTAAAACAGTGGATTACATACTTCCTTTTATCGACCAAGGACGTGATATTGTTGTTGTGGAACCAAGCGTATTAGCCATGTTCCGCAGAGATTATAAACATCTGTTAAAAGATGATACTCATTTTAATAGGCTTCAGGCTCATTCATACGAACCGTTGGAATATCTTGAAAAAATTTTACAAGAAAACAATCTGTTTCCTGCCGATTTATTTGATGTTTCCAAAGCGGAAAATAACAAGTTATTTTATCATCCACACTGCCAACAAAAAACAATCGGCGCCGAACAGGCAACAAAAAGAATACTGGAAGCCATCGGATTTAATGTCGTTTATTCACATGTGGAATGCTGTGGTATGGCCGGAAGTTTTGGCTTTAAAAAAGAATTTTATGACGTGAGTTTGGAAGCAGGGAAACAGTTGTTTAATCAGATTGATGAGTCGGAGAAAGTTGATAATAAAAACCGGCGGATTCTTGCCAGCGGCGTCTCATGTAGTGAGCAAATCGATGATGGTATGGGAAGGGATGTACAACATCCGCTTGAATTTTTATCAGAATTGTTAGTCTTTGGCTAAAAACTCCAACCCACTAAAACATTGCCAAATGAATTCATTCTAAAAAGATATTAACACTAAAAAAGGGAATAGGATGGAAAAATCAAAGTTTCAAAAGAAATTAGAAGCAGTCGTTGAATATGAACGAACACCTGTGCCTGAAAAAAAATTAAAAGGTTGGAGCAGTTTTATCGGGATGTATGCCGGAGAACATACAGCTGGTACAGAGTTTGTGATTGGCCCGCTTTTTGTAGCGCATGGCGTCAGCGCTTTTGATCTGGTCTTTGGGCTGCTGATAGGTAATTTTTTGGCCGTTTTAAGTTGGGTTTTTTTATGTTCACCCATAGCTACTAAATCACGATTAACTTTATATTATATGCTAGAAAAAATTGCCGGTGCTAAATTAACATTGGTTTATAATCTCGTTAACGCTTTGATGTTCTGCTTCCTTGCCGGCTCTATGATCGCAGTCTCCGCCACGGCGGTAGGTATCCCTTTTGATATGATTATGCCATCGTTAAATGACTGGCTTCCCAATTCGTTAGGATGGGTAATTGCGGTGTTTGCTGTGGGCGCAGTTACTACAATTATCGCAATGTTTGGTTATGATCAGGTATCGAAATTTGCCAATCTCGCTGCCCCCTGGATGATATTGGTATTTATTGCCGCTGCAGTTGCCGTGCTTCCACAGCTTGGTGTAACATCTTTTAGTGATTTCTGGCAGGTAGCAAAGGATAAAATCTGGACGGGTACACCCTTGGCAGGACAAAGTAAATTTACTTTTTGGCATGTGATGTTCTTCGGATGGTTTGTCAATATGGCTATGCATATCGGAATGGCTGATTTATCAATTCTGCGTTATGCAAAAAAATGGTATTATGGTATTTCGTCCGGGGCGGGAATGTATATGGGACATTATATCGCCTGGATGGCCTCAGGGATTTTATATGCTCTCTTCTTAAATGAATCAGGCGGAAGCATGGAATTTGCGCCGGGCCCAATCGCTTTTAGAGCCGCGGGAATTGCCGGTGCGCTTTGTGTAATTATTGCCGGTTGGACAACGGCTAATCCAACTATTTATCGGGCAGGTTTAGCGCTACAGGCTATCAAGCCAAAGTGGAAGACATGGAAGGTTACTATGGTTGTGGGAACGGTTACTACCATAGCAGCCGCTTTTCCTGCTTTGGTTATGCGTTTACTCGAATTCGTTGCTTTATATGGATTGATTTTAATGCCCATGGGTGCGGTAATTCTCATGGATTTTTATATAATTCCCCGAATGGGATTGAAATCCAATTATGCAGAAAGTTCCGGGAAAAATATTAATATTGCAGTAGCGGTTTCATGGGTTGTAACTCTTTTAGTTAGTTTTCTGTTAAATCGTTATTATGGAGTTGAAATATTTTTTCTTGGCCTGCCGGGCTGGTTTATTGCGGCTTTATCCTATCTTATTGTGAGTCGCTTTATACAAAAAAAGTCTATTGAGAAGGGAGTTGCCGTATGATTACCATATTAAAAATCGTTTCATTTATAGGCCTTGCATTAACATTAATCCCGGCATTTTTCGTATTTACGGGAACCATAAGTCTTGACGCAAATAAGACTTTAATGTTAATTGGTACGGTGACTTGGTTTATCAGTGCAGTTCTTTGGCAGAAAGCGCCAAAAACAGAGTAGGATGGCAAAAAGAGTGGATAAGATAGTGTGGGTGTGAAAGATTACCAAGAAGGGTAAACAAAAAGAATGTTGTAAATTTTGATAATTCTATAAACTGTTTTATCAAGTCTATAACAATTTGATTAAGAGAGTACTTCGAATGCCTTTTGTTAGCAACTAATAATAAGCATGTAATCTCTTAATCAACCTCTTTTTTGCCTATAATTCCCCATATTTTTTCAGAAAGCAATTGAATGGTATAGGGTTTTGCTAAAAAAATAAAATCTTTTTCAGCAAGGCCTTCTATTATTATTGTTTTATCGGTATAACCAGATGAGAAAATAATAGGAATGTTAATATTCATATCTCTCATTTTCTGATATAACTCTGCTCCTCCAATACCAGGCATGACCACATCACTTAAGACAAGGTCAAATTTATATTCGGGATCGCTTAAGTATTTTAAAGCTTCAAAACCGTTTTCGGCGTCAGTAACATCATATCCTAAGAAGATTAGTGCATCTTTAGCAAACTGGCGTACTTCGTGGTCATCTTCAACTAAAAGGATATTCCCAGTTCCATGTATAGTTGACCCGGATGTGATTTTTTGCCTTTCCGTTGTTTTATCCGCCTTTTTATACGGCCAGAATATTTTTATTGTAGTTCCCAACTCCTGTTCGGAATAAACGTAGATACTTCCATTATTTTGTTTTACAATTCCATATACTGTGGACATTCCTAATCCGGTTCCCTGGTCAACCTCCTTGGTTGTAAAAAAAGGCTCAAATATTCTTTCTGCAACATCCTTAGACATCCCGATGCCGTTGTCAGTCACAGCAAGAAGTACATGAGGCCCTTCATTACTTTCCATATGGCTTTCTGTAAATGTTGTATCTAAATATTGATAATTGGTTTCAAGGATAATTTTTTTATTTATATCAAATCTCTTTTGATCATTTAATGTATCTCTACTGTTAAGGATTAAATTCATTAAAATTTGTTCGATCTGATTTGTGTCAGCTTTAATTAAGGGGAGATCTTTATGCAGATGGTATTCAATTATTATATCTTCCCCTATTAATTTTTGCAACATTTCCTGCATTCCGATTATTACATCATTTAAATTGATTATTTTGGGTTGAATTAGTTGTTTTCTGCTAAAAGCCAGGAGTTGTTTGGTTAGGTTGCTTGCTCGTTCGCTGCCTTTTTTGATTTCAATTAGATTCTTAAACAGCGGATTGCTTTTGTCGATTTTATTGAGAGATAATTCGCAATATCCAAGTATGGCCGTTAAAATATTGTTAAAATCATGGGCAATACCACCGCTAAGTTTTCCGATTGATTCGAGTTTTTGGATATTCACCAGTTGATGTTCCAATGCTCTTTTTTCATCTTCAATCCGTTTTTGATCTGTAATATCCATATTGAGGGTCAGGATAGCTACAATATCACCACTTTTGTCATGAATGGGTTGAGCCGCTCGTAGTACATGCCGTTGATCTCCATTTTTACAAAGCATGGTGAGTTCGGCGTTTTGGCGTTCACCATTAATTACATTTGGCCATTTTTCTTTAAATATTCTTTTTGATTCTTTATCAATAAAATCAGCAATTGATTTGCCAATCATCTCTTCGGTTTTATATCCTAACATTTTTGCAGAATTTGGGCTGCAATTAATAATTATTCCATTTCTATCTAAAACTTCACCACCGTAAGGTAGCAGGTTGAAGAGAGTATGATATCGCAGTTCGCTTTTTTGAATTGTTTCTTCGTATTTTTTCCTTTCTGTAATATCTCTGACAATACAGATATAGGCTTTCGGTTTATTTTTTTCGTGCATATATGAGCTAAAAATAGATACTTCAATATCTTTATTATCTTTTGTGAAAATTGTTGTTTCTAATTTATCATTGGGTCGATTTTGTAAAAAATCCATGATCGGGTATTTTGGAAAAATCTTTTCTATAGAATTCCCAACGAGCTCAGTTTCATCATATCCGGTTAACTTGAGTGATGTCTTGTTTGCTTTTTCGATGGTTGAATCTTTGTTGATGACAAATAGGGCATTCGGCATTGATTGAATAATATTATCAATATAATTTTTTGATACCGTCGTTGATTGAAGATTTTGAGCCATCTGATTAATAGATTTTATTAATTCACCAAGTTCATCTTTACGCTTAGATTTGATACGGGCTTTAAAATTTCCTTTTCCAATATTATGAGCCACATTTGCAACATCGGTTATTAAATTTCCAATTATTGAAGAAAAATAATAGGCAAAAATGGCAGCCAATATAAGTATAAAAAGAGTAATTAGAAGAATACTTTCAGTTGTTTGCTTTTGGATATTATATATTCTGTCGAGAGAAAAGACGATAAACAAATATCCTAACATTGTGTCATCTGCCAGTATAACCGGTTCTCCGACAAAAAGTCTCTGTCCATTACTTATAGAAATATATTTCTTATTTAAAAAAACTTGTTTTTGTACTTCCGCGAATAATTTCGTTGAATTGATGTCCTTAGTTCCCATTCTTAAAATTATATTATCCGAAGTATCTGCAACACTGATATTAAGTATTTCAGGATTTGTTTCCATAAGATTCAGGTGAATCCGCATAGAGTAGATATCATAAAAATATAGGTCATTAGATATTGACTGTGAAACCATATGCGTAATATTCTTAACGTCTTCATTAAAAGAGTAAAGAAGGTTCTTTTTCCCCATAGAAATTGAATAAAATGCAGTGGAAACTCCTACGATAATAATTACGAGCAGAGTAAGTAGTAATGATTTATTTTTTAAACTAAATTTCATTTCAAATATTCTCTATAGTATGTCTGAATTGTTTTTTTAAAAGATTCCATTTGTTTTATACATTCGGTAGGTAGTCGATCAAATTTCAATGTATTCTGAAAATTTTTTAATATTAAACGGCCGTCATCAGTCTGATCCAAATGAGTTAACAAATCTATTATTTTTTCTAATAATTGTGGAGAAATATCACTCCGGAAACTTACAATATGTCTGGGAATAGGTGCAGATTTATATAGTATTTTTAATGCATTTGGATGTTCTTCAGAATAATAAAGATAGCTTGGATAATCCATTGCACCTGCTTTTACGATGTCTCTAATGACCCAAAAAAAAGTATTTTCGTCGGAGTTTGAAAATATATATCTGATTGATTCTGGGATTATCTTATTAGGAGATTTTTTTTGGGAAATAATTTGGAAACCGTTTTCAAAAAACATTGTTTTTGGGATAAAGAATCCTGTCGTTGAATATGGATGGTCAAATGCGATAACAGAACCTTTTAACTGTTGCAAATTTTCCACATCATTTTTTGATATAATTACGGAAGAATATTGAGAAACACCTTTTTTCCAACGTCTTAATAAAATTTTACTATCGGTAAAGTGGTTGACAAGTAAAGAGGGGAATACACTTTCAATCATAATATCAACTTTCCCTTCTTTCATATAGTGTGCCATTGATATTGCATCTTTTGCGATTACAACTTTTCCGTCATTGATATTGTATATATCTAAATGTTTTGCTAAATATTTAACTAATGGTGTAATTCTTTTAATTTCCGTGGTTGGATCAATACTTATAGTACCGATCTTTATATTCCCGGCATGTGAGGAAACTGAAATGATAAGGATATATAGTAGAATATATTTTATTTTTGAAAGAAAATTATAAATTAGTATGTACATAATTCCCCATGATGTAGATATTTAAGTTGTCTAATAAGAAATATCCTTAATAATTCATAAAATAGAAATAAATGAATTGAAGTCCATAATAGTTAGGGGATAGGCTTCGCTAAGCATTAAGGTTGAAGTTATTGAATCCCCATATTTATAAATCATGTAGAATATATAATATTTTTCGATTATTTGAAAGAAAATTATTTACAAAACGTACCGAGTAAAATTATGTACAGATTTTTTTCGCTGGCAGGTTAGAGATGCTAATTACTGTAAAAGCATGATTTTCGAGGAGGGAGGTCTTTATGAATAAAAAAGGGGCAATACATGATTAGTACAGCCCCTATTTTTAGCAAATTATGTTAAATTAAATTAAGCGGTCAGCTTTTCCGTTTTATAGCCGCCTTTCATTTTATCCCGAAAGAAGAGGATACCAAAAATGAGAGTAAGTATAAGGGATAGTGGCGTAATATAGCGGAATGATATTTTACCTGCATAATTTTCCGCAGGGCCTAAAAGTTCTTTTGAATGTTTAGCCGCCTGTGATCCCGGATCTGCCGCAATAGCGCTGCGCATGGCATTTGCTGTGGCAATTGTCGGCAACTTTCCGGTTTTCTCTTTTTCGGCTATAACTTTTTGGGCTGCATCAATAGCCACCCGATAGTCTTTTCCTGTTTTCCCTTTTGCCTGTGCTTCAAGAACTGGGAAAGTATCAATAATTTCATGCATTACAATGATTGTTTTTTCTTCCGGCAATCTATCCGGCAAATAGGTATCGGCAATTTTTCCCATAATGGGTGATGTGACTAAGCCGACAATAATGGTTCCAACACCACCAATTAACGCTAAAGCCAAGGCGCCGCCTTTTGGTACTCGTTCAGATGTAACACCCAGCATGGTAGGCCAGAAATAACAAACTCCTAAAGCAAAAACCGTCCCCGCTGCAATGGCCATAGCCAGTGTTTCCGTGTAGCTTAACCAAAGAAGCCCGATACCACTTATAATAGCGGAGAAGAATAAAATGCCTGTAGGTGATAATTTATGTACAAATGGGCCAGAATAATATCTCATGATGGCCATTAATAGATTAATCCATACTAAAACCAAAATTCCGGGGATACCTGCTGCTTCTAATACAGCCGGAATCCAACGATTAGGGCCTAATTCGATAGATGCAGTCATCATCATGGCAAAGAATATCAGCCAGAAGAATGGACGGAGCAAGGTACTCTTAACCATATCTTTTGACGAAACTCCGGATTGTACACGTTCTGTTTTCGGGAATTTTTGTCCCATGAAGATTAAGAGATAAGCTGCCGTCGGAATCAGGATAACTAATAATTTCAACTGCCATGATGAAATGCCAACACTATCCATAGCAAAAGCAATTAGTCCGCCGATAGCAATGCCTCCGGGGAACCATACATGAAACTTATTAAGCATCTCTGTCTTTCTATCAGGGTAAATTGTTGTAACAAGGGGATTAGCTGCCGCTTCCACTAAACCATTTCCGAACGCTAAAATAAGTGCACCAAAAAATAAGGTTGTAAACCCGGTTGCAAAAACCAAGATTAAAACGCCGATGAAGTGTCCAACAAAGGCTAATCTGAATAATAATTTCATCCCTAATGCGTCACACAGTGGGCCGAATATAAAAATTGAAATGGAAAATCCCCAAAGAGCGGCTCCGGCAACCCAGCCGATTTCTGTATTTGTCAACACAAAATGTTCTTTCATTGCTCCCATAGTGGCGCCGATCATGGCGAAAGCCACAGAAGTTGCGATTAATGAGACGCTGCTTCCAATAAATAGACGATTTGCATTAACAACGCCGTTATTCTGATTTTGAGACATACGTTCCTCCATAATTTTAAGAGAAATTGAGAATTATTATTTATTTATCATACATTTATTCGCTATCATGATCTTATAGTTCTTTTACTTTTATATTGCGGAACCATAATGGATGTCCATGGTATTGTAAGCCGATATGTCCGCTGCGAGGCATTTCTTTATAAGCTGTGTTAAATTTATTTTTTGTGCCATCAGGATTTTTATGCGCTTCTGTCCACTTGTTTAAATCCATATCTATTATTTGAGTGCCATTGAGGACTACATAAATTTTGTTATCCTTGCAAACAATTGTATAACGGTTCCATTCACCGGGCTTCTTAACTACCATTTTACCAGGGGATAAACAATCATATATGGCGCCGCATTGTCCATGTTTACTCCCATCACCGGATTCATGAATCTGGATTTCAATAGATGTTTGTACATAGTTTTTTAAATCAGCGGCACGTACAAATACACCGCTATTGGCTTTTGGCGAAAGTTTAAAATCAATATTTAGGATAAAATTTTCGTATCGTTCATTAGTCCATATATAACTATCACCAACAATAGAAAGAATGTTATTCTCGTCTAATTTCCAACTCCCTTTTTTGAATATGGCATTTGACAAGTCTTCTGCAAAGAGATTCTTCCATCCTGATGGATTTAAATTTGCCGCAACATTATTAAAAAACCGGATACATTGGCGAACATCGGGTATAGATGCTAACCAATTATATTCATATTCTATGGAAAAAACACCTTTAAATCCCATTTCATGTAACTGTTTCAATAACTTTTCCGATTTTGCAACGCCCTGTCCCCAGATAACATCATGGGAACTTTTTTCGCCAAATTTTTCCACATCGCCAAAGTGAAAGCTGATAATCCTGCCCTCTAGTTTTTTCAGACCTTCGGCAGGGTTAATTCCCGAGCGAATCCAATGGCCAACATCAACACAGGCGCCGATCAGCTTACTGCGGCCTTTAGTAACTTCAACGACTTTATCAGGATCCCAGTAGCGGGATGGCTTGGGGTGATTATGAATGGCTACGTTAATCTGATATTCTTCACATAATTTTTCAATCAGATCAAAAGCATCTTCCTTTGGTTCCGAAACGATTGTTTCGATCCCCATATCTTTAGCAAAATCAAAGATTTTTCTCGCTTCTTCCTCATTATTTGGTATGCCTATAACTCCGAAATTGATAATATGTAAACCGCGTTCAGAAAGCATCTTTTTAATTTCAGTCCTTTTCTCTTTTGAAAGATCAGGTCCGATTTTTACATCTAAATCTTCTTTGCTGAAGGATTGACCGGGATAGGCTTCAATCCAATCGATTCCGAGTGAAGCTGTTTTATCCAGAGCCTCTTTGAATGTGTATTTATGGAACGTCCATAACTGCATACCGAGTTTCCAATCTTTCGAAATATCAGTAGTAACATGAGAGGTGAAATCTCCGGCTTTTGCTGGTTGTGAAAAACCAAATAATAAAATGAATAAGGCTGGTAAGAGGTGTGTTCTAAATGAATTTCGTATCATTATTTTCTCCATCATAAAACATTAAGGGGTGGTTAATTTACACATTATGCTATTCAATTGTTCTCTGTAATAGTAGAATATAATATTTCCTTTGTAGCAGAGAAAGAACAATTTTATTTAAAATCATTAAAAAAAATGATAAATCCCCCTTTGTAAAAAAGAGGGATTTATTG
>JAUVIB010000254.1 GCA_030592985.1 Calditrichaceae bacterium
CATTAAAGGGAATTAGCACGCGTCCGGTTTCTTTAGTTTTGAAAGTTCAACGAACGCGCTAATCCCCTTAATGCTTATGGCCCTCGGTTTTTTATGGTTGGGGAAGCAAGGGGGATGCTGCTGTGACCGCGTATACTTATGAAATAAATCAAATGTTAAGCGCTCTCTTCAAAGTAAAATTTGGCAGCATCCGTTGCCGGGAACCAATAGATTAATATCAAGCGATGAATCTGTTAACCCGCTACAAACCACCAAATTGCCGATGAGTTTTATTTATTGCTTAAATAATATTTGAGTAGTATAATAAAAACATTTCATGCATATTAGGAGTGTCTTTAAGATCAATGATAGCATTAATTCAACCCATTTAGGTGAAAGGAACGCATAATGTCTAAAGATATTACACGTCGATCCTTTATTAAAAAGAGCGCTAAAATTGGGGTGGGGTCGGTATTGTCCGGTAACTTGCTGGCAGATTTCAGTTATGGGGAACCCGTGAATGAAATTGCGGTGGTTACGGGTAGCGATTATCTGGAAAGTACAAAGAAGGCAGTGGCCTTAATCGGAGGAATGGATAAATATGTCCCTAAAAACTCCAAGGTAGCAATTTTGGCGAATCCGCAAAGCAATAACCCGGGAACATATACCAAACCGGAAGTCGTACGCGCGGCAATCCAGATGTGTAAAGCGGCCGGCGCCAGCGAAATTAGCTGCATCGGCTGGCTGACTCTGCGTGATTGGCGTATCACTGGTTTAAAAAATGTTATCGATTCGGAGGGCATCAAATTAGAGATAACCAATTTAAGAGATGAATCGTTGTTTAAAAAGATAGCCGTTCCCAAAGGAAAAGCGCTCAAAGAAGCCCGCATAATAAAAACTTTTTATAATTATGATATTCTGATTGATATAAATATTTCCAAAGAACATTCCGGCAACAATTATTCAGGCGCCTTAAAAAACCTGATGGGTATAAATTCCCCGGCGTCAGACCGCACCTTCCACCGGCGCAAATGGAATTTGCTCTCTGAGAATATTGAGCATCTCGATCAGTGTATTGCTGATTTAAATACCATCATTCAGCCACATTTATGTATTATGGACTCCACAGAGTTTGTTATTACAAACGGTCCGATGGGACCGGGAAAATTACTGAAACCTAAAAAAGTGGTTGCCGGAACCGACCGGGTTGCTGTCGACGCCTATTGCGCTACTTTGTTCGGTTATGATCCGAAGAATATTTTAGCAATCAAAAAAGCATGGGAACATGGATTAGGAGAAATTGATCTGAAAAAAGTACGGATAAAAGAAGTTTACCTATAATTAGATCGGGCGCCATTAATTAATGTCCCTTAGAAAACCGAAGGGGTATTCAAAAAAATAGTTATTTAAAAGGAGCGCTCCGGCTCTGAAAATGAAGTGTTTTAGCCAATGATTTTTTTTGTTTGGAATCGCATTGTAATATGCCTGTTTATTTGCTGTTTATCTGCTTTTGCCGAAGACAAGCATAGTATTAGTAAATCGTTAGCTAATTTGCTGCCCGGGAATGATGAACTCACCGGATGGTTGAGAGATGGTGAAGCGGAAGCGGCTGTTGGTGAGGACCTGTATTTGCTGATTAACGGCGGCGCTGAAATTTATCAGGAATATGGATTTAAACGGGCGATTTTCCAGAGATATACGAATGGAAAATTAAACGCTCTTAACCTGGAAATTTACGAGATGAACAGCTCCCCGGCTGCTTATGGCGTCTATACGTTTAAAACCGGAAACGAAGGCCAGGCAATTAATATTGGCAGAGAGGGCTGGCTGGAAAACTATTTTTTGAATTTCTGGAAGGGGAAATTTCTGGTTACGATTACCGCACTCACCCCGGGCACAGAGATGAAAGAATATATTTCAAAAATGGCTGAAGTTGTTGCCTCAAAAATTTCAGGTCTCTCCGAAAAGCCTGTACTGGTTTCCTTTCTGCCTAATGATAATCATCCTGGAAATGATATCACATATCTTAAGGGTAATTTAGCAATATTTAAGCGCTATTTTTTTGACAATAAAAATATCTTTGGTTTTAGCGATGGCGTTATCGGTCAGTATGAAGATTTTTCGATTTATATTTTTAGATATAAAAATAAAGAGGAGGCCCGGATTTGGTATGAATCGGCCCGCTCTGCCTTAAAACAAAGCAACCGGTTCAGAGATTTCTTAGTTTGCGATACACTGTTTGAAATGAGTGATCCGGATAACAGGCGCCTACGGGTAAAACCGTATCAAAATTTAATTATGATTGTTCTTGGAACAACAGCCAAACAAGCCGATCAATTGTTCAATTTAATCGAAGCAAGAATTAATCATAATAAATAATTAGATCATTTTAACATTGCATTATTAAAATAAACAGGATTTTAAGTAGTAAAAAAATGCAGGCCCATAACAAAAGTATGCAAGGGAATTTAAACGCGTCATATTCTCCCGCAGTTACTTAAATCCGGGCAAGATTTTTTAGCTCGCAATGCGCTTAAATTCCCTGATACTCAGCCGTTATTTGCTAAATATGCTATTTTTTTAAGCTTTAAAGTTTGTTTCAGTTAAATTTATTTACTAACCTGATAGTATCATATAATACTATTACAAGGTAATTAAATGAAACCACCATATTCTATATCTCAACTTATATTAAAAAGAGTCGCTTCAATCTCAGAAAAAATTGGTGAAATTAAATCAGCGCATCTGAGTAAACCGCCAACGGAATTACGAAAAAAGAATAGAATTAAAACTATCCAATCTTCATTGGAAATTGAAGGCAATACTCTTAATGTTAAACAAATCACTGCAATTTTTGAAAATAAACGGGTTATAGCTCCTAAAAAAGATATAATTGAAGTACAAAATGCTATTAAGACTTATGACAATTTTGGTTTATACAATGCCAATAGTCTTAAATCACTATGTGAGGCTCATAAAATTTTGATGGAAGGACTTGTTGAATCGCCAGGGAAATTGCGCGGAAAATCAGTTGGCATTATTGATGGTTCAAAAATTGTGCATATCGCACCACCTGGTGAGATGGTAAAACCTTTAATGAATGATCTTTTTTATTATCTCAAGAAGGATCAGGATTTAGTATTGATCAAAAGTTGCGTTTTTCATTATGAGTTTGAATTCATTCATCCATTTATGGATGGAAATGGCAGGATGGGGCGCTTATGGCAAACAGTAATTTTAAAAAATTATGATAGGGTATTTGAATATTTACCAATTGAAAGTTTAGTAAAAGATAGACAATCTGATTATTATCTAAGCCTCAAAAGATCTGACAGCTTAGGAAATTCAACTCAATTTGTTGAGTTTATGCTGGAAATAATAGACGATTCTTTAGAATCTTTATTAAAAACTCAAAATTTGACATTAAAAGATGAAGATAGAATTCACTTATATAGAGATGTTACCAAAGATCAATTCTTTACAAGACAAGAATATCTCAGATTTTATAAAGATATATCTTCTTCAACAGCAAGTCGTGATTTAAAAATGGCAGTAGAAAAGAAAATAATTTTAAAATCTGGAGATAAACGAACATCTAAATATAAATATATATAAAATCGCAAATAACAATACGCTCAACGCCGACCGGGCACGGATACGGTGATTTTGAGTTTGGTCTAACCCGGGGTATTGTAATAAATTACGAAGTGTAAATCCGCTATCGTGCCCGGCAGCTTAGCTCAGCGTTGGATGGAATTCTGTGTTGCATTTGACATACATAAGCATTGAAGCCGCGCCGAAAGTGAAATTGTTTTAAAAACATGGGAGACGTGATGACCAAAACAAAAAGTAAGATATCATCGTTAAAAACAGTGGGTGCATTTCTTACAGTTGGGACATGATCAGAATCACTGTTGAGAGTTCTCAACCGCGCATTTGATAACCCGTTGAAAAAACCCGAAGAGCACGCCATCATGCCTTTAGCGGGCGGAATAATGCAACATGGCTACCAATGCGGCATGCTTTGGGGAACTACGCTTGCTGCAGGGGCACAGGCGTATAGGCTTCTTGGCCCGGGCCCGCAAGCTGAAACAGGGGCAATTATTGCAGCACAAAGGCTTGTTGAGTCCTTTCGTACTCTCAACAACAACATAAACTGTATCGAAATAACTGGTATGGACAAGTCATCATCAACTATGAAGATGATTAATAAATTCTTCATAAAAGGCGGGATCATAGGCTGCTGTCGCATGGCCGCTAGATATGCCCCGGTAGCATACAGTGAGATAAATACCGCTCTTTCCGAAAAACATATCAAAGCGCCCTCCTCTCCAGTAGGCTGTGCGGCAATGCTGGCACAAAAGATGGGCGTATCCGACATGCATACGGTAATGGCGGCGGGATTTGCGGGCGGAATCGGCTTATGTGGAGGCGCCTGTGGGGCATTGGGAGCCGCGATATGGATCATCGGAATGCACAGCAGCAAGGAACAAAACGGTAAAATTGGTTTTAAAAACCCCAGAGCCATAAATGCGATTGATAGATTTATGAAATGTACGGACAATAAATTTGAGTGCTCCGAAATAATCGGACGGAGGTTTGAGAATGTCGGCGACCATGCCGATTATTTACGCGATGGAGGCTGCTCGGAAATTATCGAAGTATTAGCTACTCAATATTCTGCAGGATAAGCCTTCTTGAACGGCGGTAGGTTTTGTTTGATATGTTACAATAAACTGGAATCTATCCAGGAGGTTCGTAGCTGGTTGCGGATGTCGGTACACGAAAACGTGATATTGATGCACTCGCTACTGAATAGGATATATCGCACGAAGTGGCGCGTATAGTATATGGGGATGATGGTAGTTTTTAGCCAGAGTTTTCTTGGGGCGTCCCAAACATGAGGCGCTGTTTGAGCATCAAGTTAGGTTCGAGCAAAATGGAGACAATCCATCCAATAATGGTATTAACCTGACAAGTTTTTGAAAATAAATGAATAGCAAAATTGGAAAAAGCTGCGCCAATCCGCCCGCCGGCGGACCTGGCTTGCAGTTTATGCCAACCGTTATAAGCCTTGAGAATTAATTTTATAAATATTGTCTTTTGGATTTATTATTAACTAACATTTCTCACATTGTAACTGATTGTAATTATGATAGTTACTCAAATTATGCACATTTTATACATTACTCCCTTTTTTTTAGCAATAATATGGCAAAACTATATAAATGAGAAAATAATCCATTTTTCTGGAGCGCCCATCTCTTTGTGACAGGTCCGGCTCTTTATTACTATAAATTATTAAGAATTTCATATTCATGTTTGTATTTTTAGCATGGATTTTAAATAATTCAAGACTGTATTTTCAGAGTTGGATCGGCTTATAACATGAGTATAAACGTGATCAGTCGGCTGACTGACAGGCAGCAAAAATGCGCCCTTATCTTTGAATTTGATTAGTCC
>JAUVIB010000380.1 GCA_030592985.1 Calditrichaceae bacterium
GGATGCCATTAATACGACTATTGTAGCGGCTGTGGATAAGGCGAGTGATCCATGGGGAGTAAAAATAACCCGGTATGAGCTTAAAAATATTACGCCGCCGCAGAGTATTAAAGACGCCATGGAAAAGCAAATGCGCGCCGAGCGTGAGAAAAGGGCCATAATTGCAGAATCCCAAGGTGACAAACAGGCCAAAATTAATCGTGCCGAAGGTGATAAACAGGAACTGATCGCGCGTTCCGAAGGGGAGAAACAGAAGAGAATCAATGAATCGGAAGGGCGTGGTAGGGAAATTGAACGGGTTGCCTCCGCAACGGCACAAGGTATCAGAGAAATTGCTCTTGCTATTAATGAAAAGGGTGGAATGAATGCCGTAAATTTACGTGTAGCAGAGCAGTATCTTGGTGAATTTGGTAAATTGGCCAAAGAGGGTAATACTTTGATTATACCATCTAATTTATCTGATGTGGCCGGTATGGTATCATCAGCCGTATCTGTATTCAAAAATATGGATAAAGAAAAAAAATAAGATCGTTTATTTGAAACCTTTTCATTTCCTGCTCGTAAATAATTAAAAATCCAGAAGGAGTAGAGAGATGAAAGAGACCATTCAAATCATTGTCGTATTTATTCTTGCCGTACCTTTTATGTATATGGCATTCGATATTACCAGAGATGTTGTTAAAGAATCCGGAAATCTCTTTAAGAGATATTCAAAACCTATCACTTCCGGAATTATTAATATATTTTCAAAATAGCAAATTTCTTATTATAAATTTTATAAAGTAAAAAGCGGTTTTAAAAGACCGCTTTTTACATTTATAAAACTCCGATCTATTGATTATTTTCAACTATCCCCTTAATTTACAAATTTACGATAATAACGATTTGATTGTGAAAATGGATATTTTGTCAAATTAAAAAAACCGTTGACGAAAACAATGCAATTGATAAATAATCTTTTAAACCGGATTCATTAATAAAATGATTACAATAATTAGCGCTCTTAAAGGAGAATTGGAACCATTCATTAACCGGTTTGTCCTGAGGGAGAAAAATACTATCGCTCAAGGCAGTGTTTATATAGTCAATGACCGATTTCATTTTTTGCGTCTCGGTGTGGGGAAGGAGTCTTGCCGAAGTACACTGTTTGCATACCTTAAAATATATCACCCTAAATTATTAATCAATATTGGAACGGCAGGCGCTATCAATCCAAAAATTGATGAGGGGTCTGTTTTTAATATAGAAAAAATATATACAGTACGAAAAGATACGCCACTTATTTTAGATTCTATTAATGAACTTAAACCGGGAGTATTATTGACTATCGATAAGCCGCTATTGGATGCCTCTTTACGCAAAGATTTTTTTGAAGAATATAAAGCCGATTTAGTGGATATGGAAGCCTATTATTGCTCAGAAATAGCTTTACAGCACCATATTGAATTTATCAGTTGGAAAATAGCAACCGATTCAGCTGATGAAAATACGATTACGGATTTTAAAAAGAATTTTAAAAGGTTAACAAATAAATTGGCGCATAAAGTAATCCCGCTTTTATTAGAAAACAAATTAGTATCTTATTACTAATATTCGTGAATTTTTTGGCAGGAATTGAATTTATGTTTTTTTCATGTAAAAACTCAAAGTAGGTCATTCCTGCATGTTTAAAGCAGGAATCTAAATGGTGAAATTTAGATTCCCGATAGAAGCGTTCGGGAATGACAAACTATAATGTCTTGAATCCAAGTTCAGCGATGAAATTTACTTGGTTGGTTCTGGCTTGTCCAGGTGGTGATATTTCCATTCAATAGTGTTAATAACTTGCAAATACACAAAATCAGGTATATGAATAATAGAAATTTTCTTAATAATAATACTATAAATTCCCCTTATTTTAAAAAGAAGATCGATAGATGAATATCGTTGATATTTCTGTAATAATACCGGTATATAACCGTCAGGATACCATACGGCGATCGATCGATTCTGTATTAAAGCAAACCGTTAAAGCCTGTGAGATTATTGTAGTCGATGATGGTTCAACAGATGATACCGGTCGTATATTAGATAGCTATGCTGATAAAGTCATTGTTATTACTCAGGAGAACAGAGGCGTTTCAGCCGCTCGTAATGTAGGGATAAAAATTGCCAGAGGGAATTGGATTGCCCTTCTCGATAGTGATGATGAATGGTTGCCGAAGAAATTAGAGTGGGCCGCTAGTTATATTAATAATAATCCTGATGTAAAAATATTTCAAACGGAAGAGATTTGGGTAAGAAATGGCAAACGTGTAAATCCTAAAATAAAACATAAAAAAGTATCCGGTTTCATCTTTAAGGAATCTTTACCTTTGTGCATTATTTCTCCATCAGCTGTTGTCATAAAAAATGAATTATTGGAAGAAGTTGGATTATTTGATGAAAAATTGCCGGTTTGCGAAGATTACGATTTGTGGTTACGCATTACAAAGAAATATTCTGTTGGACTTGATGAGCGAGCCGGGATCATTAAGTATGGCGGGCATGCGGATCAGCTTTCGCGAAGGTATTGGGGTATGGACCGTTACCGTATCGAGGCAATGGAAAAACATTTGAATGATAATACATTTATACGGTTTATACTCCCTGAAATTATCCAAAAGTTGAAAATAATTATACATGGATCACTTAAGCGTGAAAAAGATGTCAATGCTTTACGGAAAAAACTGGAAAAATATGAAACTATGCTAACTAATTATTTATTAAATTCTCATAAAGATTGATATTGTATAATTCATGATACTCTTCTAAACCTTTCATTTTCGCCTTTTTCCGATAAACTTTGCTCTCAAATTCGTTTTTATGCTGCTTTAAGTACTTCATTGCATCGGGATCATCATAAATAATCTTACTAAACCAGATAGCGCCTCCTTCCGATAGCGATTCAATGCGGGCAGCAACATTTACAGTATTTCCAAAATAGTCTATGCGATCATTCAGATTTACAACAATAACTCCACCAGTGTGAATTCCCATCTTAATATCAAGTTTACCAATATCCCCAAAGTCGCTTTTTATAAAATCTTTTTGAGCTTCGAGGGCAGCTTTTATAGCGTCTACCGGTTTAATAAAAGATGCCATGATAGAGTCACCGATAGTTTTTACAACAGTGCCATGGTTATTTATAACTTTAGAAAATAGAATTTTAAAATGCTCGCGGACAGCATTATACGATTTAACATCTCCATATTTATTATATAATGATGTAGAACCCTTAATATCTGTAAATAAAATAGTTATACGCTGTATCTGTAGACTTTCTTCAACGGATAGCACCTGATCTCCAAAATACTCGTAAAAAAGGTGATTGTTCATAATTTCCAATCCGGTCAGAAATTCATCCGGTATTTCATAAGTATGTTTTTTTGCTGCACTCATCATTTCATTCATATAATTATCTGATACCTGATCCGGGATTTTGTAAATTGCCGGATTAATTGTAAAGGTGACTTCAATATTTTTATCGAGGGTATTTCGAAAACTCATATTGCACATCTGACAAAAATCTTCGGACTTAATATTGGAAAAATTGTGAGTAAATCCTGGTGCTGCGTTGCAATGTGGACAGTGATATTCCCATGAAAGTGTAAATATTCCCTCATTCACTGTTTTAATAAAAAATGTAATCAGGTCATAAAAGTCATAATCTAATTGTTTACTTAGCAGTTTTAGATTAATTCGAAACAGTTCGATATCATCAGCATTATTAATCCACTTTTCTATTTTTTCAGGTATGGTAAAACTGCTTTTTAGTTCCAGTTTAGGCATGATGCATTTCTCCTGTGAATATATTCAGAACTCCTGATGAATCCATGTAAAAATCAACGACAAAGAGATTGATGGTATTATTTTTAATAAAAAAAGTGTAACCTCAAAAAAAATATCGCATAGAATTTACAATTAGAAATATGA
>JAUVIB010000088.1 GCA_030592985.1 Calditrichaceae bacterium
AAATGACCATTATTGGAAGTCTACTAAAGATCTGCTGCAAAAGTTAGCTGATATTGCTTCCAAAGGAGGGAATTTTTTATTAAATGTCGGACCGACAGCAGAAGGTCTCTTCCCGCCGGAAAGCATAGAACGGCTTCAGGAAATGGGTCAGTGGATGAAAGTAAACGGAGAATCAATTTACGGGACAGAAGCAAGTCCGTTTGAAAAATTGACCTGGGGACGCTGTACACAGCGAACCATTTATGGGGGAACAAGATTATATCTTCATGTTTTTGATTGGCCGAAAGACGGTATTCTCTTAATACCGGGAATTATCAATAAGGTAAAAAGTGCCTATTTACTGAGTAATCCCCATAAAAAAATTGGTATTAGCCGTGATGTAGACGATTTAGTCCTTTCCCTGCCCAATATACCACCCAATAAAATTAATTCGGTAATTGTTCTTGATATTGACGGAACTCCTGATATCGTTTATGCCCCCGAAATAAGATCAAATCAAAATGTTTTTATTGATACGCTGCTCATTTCTCTATTATCAAATAATATAAATAGTGAAATCCATTTTACCCTTGACGGATCGGTTCCCAATGTAAATTCGCCTGTTTACAAAAACCCGCTTTTGTTATCAAAGACCACATTGGTAAAAGCATGCGCATTTAGGGAAAGGAAGAGAGTAAGCCCATTCGCAGAAAAATCCTTTATCCGGGATTATGCTGCAAATAGAAATATAAACGGCTTGAAATATGAGTATTATAAAGGAAAAGGAAGCTGGGATAAATTGCCAAATTTTAAAAACCTTAATCCCGTTAATAAAGGAAAAATATTTCAAATAGAATTGAACGGTATTGCTATAAAAGAGGAAAATTATGGTATTGTATTTTCAGGTGAAATTAACATTAAAGAATCAGGGAATTATACATTTTTCCTAAATTCCAATGACGGAAGCCGTCTTTATATTGGTAATAAAACGGTAGTGGACAATGACGGCCAGCATGGTGAAATGGAAAAAACAGGGGACATAAAACTTTCTCCCGGCAAGCATAACTTTAGGTTGATATATTTTCAGGCCGGTGGTAAATCATTACTAGAATTACTAATGAGCGGACCCTATATTTCTAAAGGAACTATTCCGGTGTCAATGCTGTTTCCTGCTAAATGATGAAAATACTTTAATTTATTACATGGAAAAAATACTAACATATTGTATTAAGGCCATTTTCATCTGCCTGCCCCTGCCAGCCTGGTGCGGCGACTATGTAGGGGGGACAATTTAATTTTAACCTTTCAATTCTTAAATCAAACTTACAATAATAAATTTGTGAAGCTAAGTTTTAAATGTCCGTGATAAAACATGATCTATAATTTTGATTACAGAAGAACTTAATAACCAAACCTCTTTAATTTCAACTCATTTTTCCGCCACTTTTCAAGGACTTTTACACGCACTTCAAGAAACACTTTTCGTCCCAGAAAAGTCTCAATATCTCTACGGGCAGCAGATGAAATTGTTTTTAAAGCAGAACCTTGTTTACCAATAAGTATCCCTTTTTGCGAGGTACGTTCAACATAAATAATTGCATAAATATAATCTTTTCCACGATTTCTCTCTTTAAATTCTTCAATAACCACCTCGGTAGAATAGGGAATTTCTTCTTTGTAATACTCAAAAATTTTTTCACGTATTATTTCGGACACAAAAAAACGTTCCGGCTGATCGGTAATTAAATCCGGCGGATAATAGGGGTAAGCAAACGGCAATCTTTTTACCAGTTCATTCTTTACTTCTTCCAAACCATCATTCTTAAAAGCAGAAATCGGTATAATCGTTTCAAATCCGTATTTTTTTTCGTATTGACCGATAAGTGTTAATATATTTCCCTTCGCTATCAGATCAATCTTATTTAAAAGACATATTACCGGTTTTTTCGCAGGATTTAATTCATTCAAATTCATAAAGACCGGATGTATTTTTGCCGTAACATCAACCATAAAAATTAGAATATCTGCATCCTGCGCAGCATCACCAACATATTTCATCAATTTTTCCTGCATCTTATATTTCGGTTTGATAATACCGGGAGTATCGATAAAAATAATCTGGTGATCTTGTCCGGAAAGAATTCCGAGTACACGTTTACGCGTTGTTTGCGGTCTAACAGAGATAATAGAGAGTTTGATATCAAGAAGCGCATTAAGAAGGGTAGATTTGCCGGTATTGGGTAAACCGATTATACTTACATAGCCGGATTTATAATTTTTTGAAATTATGGTTTCCATTTATTTTTCTGCCAAGTTTTATGATAGATTTAATCTTATTATTTAGTATTTTATATTCCGTATCTTTTAGTAATTCTGCGGAGGACTGTTCAAAAAGTATCCCGGTTGCTCCAAAATAGACATAAGACATATCGTCGCAAATTTCCAATAAGTTTTTTATTTCCGTATCAGATGCAATGTTTTTTACTTTCTGCAGCGAAACGGGTCGAAGGATAAAAACGGTTTTCTTGTTATTGACTATATTTATATAATCTTTCATCGGACCGGCATCCTGCGCTTTCAGCCAATCTCTCCGGCTAATTGAAAAGCTGTATGGACAGTTTATTTCCAACGACACATTAATATAATTTACACGCTTATTCTGTTCGCGGGCAGAACTAAAACTAATAGAAGTCACAATGTCGTCAATATACCCGGAAAAAACAGGTCTGTTAAAAATATTTTTACGCGCAACCTGTCCTTTATAATTATCTTCAAAATCCAATAAATTCCGGTGAATCGCATCCCATAGAGTTTTTCGAATCCATATAAGAATAAATAAAATTAAAAATATAATAAGAATAAATATTAGTAAATAAATCATCAGATTCTTTCTTTAATTTGGAACATAAATAGGCATCGGTGAAAAAGTGATAAATAGAATGATAAATGCAAATCGACCCAGAATTTCCCTAACGAATCCTAATTTAGCAGTATCATCTAATGTAGGCGGATGGGAAAAGCGAATAAGAAAAAATATTAGGAAAATCCAGATTACCCAAATATATGAATTTAAGTTTATTATTAAATGGATGGTTAAAATTACCAGGAAAGCAAAAAAGGCATAGGCAATTAATCTGGATTTTCTTCCAAAAAGAGCATAGCTTACATGGCCGCCGTCTAATTGACCGATAGGGAATAGATTAATCGCCGTTATCAATAGACCGAACCAACCGGCAAAAATATACGGGAAATGATACATTTCGCTCATTGAAAGTCTGTTTCCATCAAAAAATAAAGATATCCAATCAAATAACAATGTGTGGCCGAGAGTTAGCTCAACGCCTTCACTCATATCTAAGGGATGGATTTGAGAAATATGGAGATTGATTCCTGCAGTATCCGGAAGCTGAGAAAAACCTATAAATAGAAAAACGACAGAAGCAGCCAATCCGGCAAGCGGCCCGGCAATTCCGATATCAAAAAGTGCTTTTTTACTTGGAATTAAAGAACGCATTTTAATAAATGCGCCCAAAGTACCGGGATGGAAGCCAGGAAAAAAAAATGGAATAAAATAGGGAAGTGTAGTATCAACTTTATAATAGCGTGCGGCAAAATAGTGTCCCATTTCATGAAGAAGCAAAATGGTCAGCAGGGCAAATGAATAAGCGAAACCATAAGTGAATTCGTCCCACGAATTGAATGGGTTTTTACCCTGAAGAATAGAACCTGTAATCGTGGTAGTAATGATTGTAAACAGGAATAAAATTGTATGGATAAAAAAACTTCTAATCGTCGAAAATCTTCCTGATTTAATTGTTTTTAAGTAATACTTTTTCTCAGAAACTTCTAAATCACTAAAAATCCCCTGTCTGAAAAGTTCTTCTTGTATTTCCAGTGTTTCTTGTTCACTTAATTTGCTTTTTTCCACAGAGAAAACAAGTGCTCCTATAAATCCGCTTAGGGGACTTACTTTCATCCTGCCGGAAACAATTTTCTTTGATATTTTTTTTATTTCTCGTTTCTTCATACTTAATTGATTCTTTCACGAATGTTTAGATCTGAATTGAAATTTGTAATGGCAGATATTTTGGATTGATCGGCTGTTACTCTTTTCTTTGGATTTTTCCGGTCATGGGTACAAAACGCACAGGAAGAATACTCTCCATATCAATTCCGCTATCGCTTTTATTGATGAGCACCAATTCCTGAAGATATTCTCCAACCGGTATAACCATTTTTCCACCGATTTTCAATTGTTGCAGTAAAAGTTGTGGGATATTGGGAGGCGCTGCCGTTACAATAATAGCGTCAAAGAGTGCTTTTTCGGGCCAGCCACTATAACCGTCACCTTGTCGTACAATAACATTGTCATAATGAAGATCATGCAGAGTTTTTTTTGCTTTGTCGGCCAATTCCGGAATAATTTCAATTGTGAATACAGAATCCACAATCTCCGAAAGTACAGCAGCCTGATATCCGGAACCGGTTCCAATTTCCAGTACACGGCTTGTTTTATCCACTTTAAGCTGTTCCGTCATGAAAGCAACAATATAAGGCTGACTGATGGTTTGTCCCTCTCCAATTGGTTGCGGTTCGTCGGCATAAGCACGCCGGGCGTCACTATCCTCCATAAAAAGATGTCTTGGTACCTTCATCATTGCATCCAAGACCTGTTGATTTTTAACACCACGTGCGATAATCTGATTTTTGACCATGGCCTGTCTCATAGCGTCATAATCTAATTGCTGTTTTTGCATTTGTTTTTCCTGCCCACAGGTAATTACAAATATAATTAATAAATAATATGTAAATGATAGTTTGTTTTTCATAAGGCTCAATGTTGCTTTCTGTGAGTTTGTAGCAAATTTATTATTAATATTCCAAAATCTACTTAAATTAATCCTCCACGATGGCGAAGAGAAATAATCTTTTTAGATTGAACTTAAATAATTCTTTTAAAATATATTTTAAAGGTAGTCCCTTTTCCCTTTTCCGAAACGACTTCTATTCTTCCCTTGTGTTGTTCCACAACCTTTTTAACGATCGCTAACCCTAATCCAGTTCCTTCTTTTTTCCCGCTGGTAACAAAGGATTCAAAAAGTTTATCTTTAATTTCATCAGGAATACCTTTACCGTTATCAGAGAGTAAGAACTCCACATTATCACCAGCCTGATTGGCAATTAGGGAAAATTTTCCACCCGGTTCCATAGCTTCAAGCGCATTTTTCATAATATTAGTAAAAATACGGTTTATTTTATCCGGGTCTACATAAATCATGCTAGCTACGTTACAAGCATATTCAAAATGGTATCCCTTTTTATTAATATCTTTTTCAAATACTTTAACAAAATGGTTTATTAATTTATCAACCGCTGTCTTTACCGGCAATATCGTTGTTTTCCCTTTGGAAAAATCAAGAATATCTTTCGTCATATTGGTCAGTGTTTTTATCTGATCTGTTATAATTTCAGCATATTCTTCTCGTGTTTCAGCATCCTCCTCTTCCTGCATTAATTCGGAAAATCCGGCAATATTATTAATAGGAGTCCGTAGGTCATGAACAATAGTACTCATCATATTACCAATTGCCGCCAGCCGGTCTGCTTTAACTTTTTGATCGCGTAAACGGAAAGATTCAATAATTCTGGAAATTTGGCCTGTAACAGATTGCAATAATTCAATATCTTCCTGTCTGAAAAATTCATTTTCCTTCGATTTATTGAATAATTCCAGCATCCCGATGACTTTTTTCCCAATAGAGATGGGAGCGCAAACATATTGATCAACTTTAATATTAACTAATTTTTGAAATTCATCGGATATAACTTTTTTAGAGCCTGCCTCATTAGTAAAATACAATTTACCCGTTTGCAGTACGTTACCGCTTATACCTCCTTCGGCCGATAGTTTACCGGATAATATTTTTTCAGTGTCAATATCTGCAGCGGCAATGTTATTAATTATTTTTCCCTCTTTATCCAAAACGTAAATAACAGCGCCTTCAACTTCCAATGTATTTGATATCTTCTTAATTAAAATTTGCAACAGGTCATTCAGGTCATAGGCTTTATTGGATTCTTTTTCAATATCAAAAAGAAGGTTAATTTCCGAAACTTTTTTTTCTAATGCGGTATATAATCTGGCATTAATAATAGCAATAGCTACCTGTGAAGCTAAACTGCTTAGCAAGTCTTCATCAGCGTTCTGAAAAACATCATTCTTTTTATTTAATACTTGTAAAACGCCAATAATATGATGCTTTCCTTTTTTATTTTTAAGAGGTTCAAAAATGGGCATACACAATATGCTATGGGTTTTAAATCCGGTTTTTTTATCAGTAGACGAATCAAACCTATTGTCGTTATAAGCATCTTTTATATTGATTGTTTCACCGGTTTTTGCAACATGTCCGGCAATACCCTGTCCAATTTTTAAACGAATCTCTTTAACTTCCGCTTTCTGGGCAATTTTTGACCATAATTCATTCTTTTCTTCATCAACAATGAAAAAAGTTGAGCGCTCGGCGTTGAGAAGTCGGGTCATTTCATTCATTATTAATTGTAAAAGCCGGTCAATATTTAGTTCAGAACTTAAACTTTTTCCGATTTGCTGTATAGAATTCAGCTCTATGTTCTTTCTTTCCAGCTGTTCTTTTAAAGAAATTATCTGTTTCTTATGATCATCCTCTTGTGACGGCACAATTACTCCTTATAAAAATCTCAATTATGATTAATATAGTATTTTACAGAATAAAATCAATAGAAAATGATATTACACCTTATGCACCTTTTAAGTTTGGCAAGCTGGTCCATGATAAATGCTCAGGGAACTTAATTTATCCGCGTCTTTTTAATGCACAAATTAACTCTATCATAATATTCAACTTAATTAGTATTGGATTTTAGGAAAAATTCTTTTACGAAATCTTTTCTTCTTCTTCATTTTTATCCGAACTATCATTCTCTTCTGTTTTTGGATCTATTTTGTTAATAGACTCATTTTCTTGTGGAATAATGTGAATATCATGTTGAGGAAATGGAATTTGAATACCTTCCTTTTTAAATCTTTTGTATATTTCAATACTTACCTCTGTTTTTATTTTCAAACCATCAGAAAAATCCGCAGTCCATACTCGTAGCAGGAAATCCAATGAACTGTTACCAAAGCCCTCAAATGTAATGAAGGGTTTAGGATAATCTTTTACTCTTGGATGCGCCTCCGCTGTTTCCTGGAGAATTTTAATTACTTCTTCTAAGTCTGTACCATAAGCAACACCGACAGATAAATCCATTCTTCTTTGTCTGTCTGATAGGGTCCAGTTAATTAATTCCTGCGAAATTAATAGACCATTCGGTACAATAACTTCTGATTCGTTAAATGTCCTTATAGTACTGGAACGAATTCCGATTCTTTTAACGGTTCCCATTAAAGTACCAACCTCAACTACATCACCTATACTAATAGGACGTTCAAATATTAATATCAATCCTGAGACAAAATTATTGACTAAATTTTGCAAACCGAAACCAATACCAACACCAAGGGCGCCGACAATTAATGCAAGACTACCCCAATTCATGCCAGCGGCAGACATGGCAATTAAAAATCCCAGTCCTAATATGAAATAATGCGTCATCGTAGATATTGTTGCCGGCATTCCTTTTGGCAGAGAAATTCGAGAAAGGATATCTTCTTCTAAAATAGAACGAATTAATCTTGAAATTGAATATGATAGATAAATTGCAAAAATAAAGGCTAAAATGGCGCCAAGGGATATATTAATTGTTCCGATGGTAGCGGTAGCAGTTAATGCAACCACCAAAATGTTACTCAACCAGGGTAGAATTCCAAAAAAGTTTAATGTACCGCTAATCCAAAATAAAATAAAAATAATATGAACGATACTGATATATCGCTGTTTAATTACTTCACTATTGTTTTTAATAAATTTTGAGGATAAAAGTAATTTGGAATGAAGCGCCAATTCTCCAAAATTAACCATGATGATATCACTTGTTATGAGGATGATCGCCAGATATGCGCTGTTTATCACTGTGTCAAATATAAGTCTTGCAAAAGATACAGCCCCAATAATATTAGCTAAAAAAGAAATGATCAATAATAAAATAGCGAACTTCGACATTATTCTTAAAATGGAAACCCAGTTACCATGATCGCTAAGATTTGAAGTAATTGCCTTTTTCTTATCAAGTAAAAACAAACCAAATAAACTTAGTAAAATAAAAATAGTGAGAATAAGCCGCTTTAAAACAATATCACTTATTAAGAGATTTTCAAAGGAAAAAAGAATGAATAATATAATCATACTTAAAATAACGTTTTTTATTTCTTTAAAAAATACCAGTGGAAGAAGTCTAATAATTGGTATAAAAAGGAGCAGTCTATTTATATCAGTAATGATGGATGGGGCATGTGGATGTATTATTTGGGTCAACGCCAGTGAAATTAATAAAGCGGTAGCGACCGGATGGGTCATAATAAGAATAGTAAATTTAATATTCTCTACATTTGTGTTACTTGATCTTACCCTAAAAAACAGATAGAGAGAAATTGCAAGAAAGAGTAAAAAGACAAATAAATGGATCATAAAATTCGTAAAATAATCATTAAAGTATTGTACAAAAGCAGCAATTCTTTGTTTTCCTGTTGTATTAATTTCAGCAAATAATGAAGTCTCATATTTTGTATTCCAAAGTGGCGGACTATCTATTTGAAATATTTTTTCTTTAATTTCACTTCGCGCTTCTGTAAGTGATATAATTTGGTTTTTTATATATAGATCATCATTAGAAATTGTGTTTTGCAAGTTAAATAATTTATCCAATTCTTTTTTTACAAGTATATTAACAGTTTTAATCGTCTTTATAGTAGAATTGATTTTTGTGACTAAAGTTGAGGGGATTTTTTGTTCATTTCTGCTTTTTAAAGTTTCGTGCCATACCGATTCTCTTTCATTAATCAATAGTTGGTCGGAATTAATTGTTTCAATTTTATCTTTTAAAATATTTTGAAAAGATATTATGGAAGAATTGAAACTTTCTAATCGACTTTTAAGGTCAGTTAATTTGTTAAATGTTAATTTTTTCAAATCAAGATTTTTATTTTCAGATTTAAATAACTCTAAATGTTTCTTTAGTTTAACATAGCCTGAGTTGACTTTATCCAATTCGGAATTATTTGCAGCATTTTCTTTAATTTTATTTAGAACTTGAAATGTTTCTTCTGTCTTACTTATTATTTCTGCTACAGGAATGGGTGTAATAACTTTCTTCTCTGTCTCTTCTTTTGGTGTTTCTATTTGTGCGTTCAGCGAAACGGAATATATAAATAGTATTAAGAATATTTTAGTATAAGTTATTTTTAGTGACATTAATATCTCCATTCATTTTACTAACTTAATAAATCTGTGTTAATTAAGATCAACAACGGAAAGCATTATACTTCAAATACCTTTACGATGCCATCATTGTTTCCTCTGTGTTTTCAGCCAATGAAGTGCGGCATTGGGAATAAGATCATGCCCCCCGTTAAAAATGGTAATTCGCGCATTCTCACTTTCCCTTCTAAATAAAACCTTCTTCCCGCCATAATAGCGATCGAAATAATTACCTTGTAAATCCATGG